>NZ_CAKJTP010000085.1:0-17607 GCF_917627335.1 Protofrankia sp. CiT1
CTTCCCCGGGCCACGGGACGAGGAACAGCAAAACGACACGACCGTCAGTACGACCTCCTCTGCGACTGTTTCGACATCAATGGCTACTGTCTCGACGTCAGTGACTAACAGTTCGGCATCGAGTAGCGCGACAGCCGTGCTCACACCTTCGTCCGTAGCCACGACTAGTGGAGGATCAGGGTTGGGAGAGGGCAGCGGGGAACATAGCGAATCATCGTCGTCGCAGTCGTTGTGGTCGATGTTGTCGCAATGGTGGTCAGGTCCGGGAGAAGAGCAGGGGCAGCCAGTCCAGCCGCCGTCGTCGGTGCTTTCGGAGCAGCTGTCACCGTCGTTGCCATCATTGTGGTCGATGATGCCATCGTGGTTGTCGGGTTCGGGGGGACAACAAGGGTCGGTGGTGGTGGAGGAGCCGGTGGAGTCGGTGGTGGTGGAGAGGCCGGTGGAGTCGGTGGTGGTGGAGGAGCCGGTGGAGTCGGTGGTGGTGGAGGAGCCGGTGGAGTCGGTGGTGGTGGAAAAGCCAGTGGAGTCGTCGGAGCAGCGGACATCGCTCCAGGAGAAACAGGATGATCGTGAGCTAGCGCTGTTGAAGGAGCGTATACGGGCGGAGCTGAAGCAGGGTGAGCAGGAACGGAAGACGTCGGCGGATCGGAAGTTGCAGAAGAAGCCATCGCGGCTGTCGTCGGTGCCGGAGTTGCCGGGCCAGGAAAAGAAGAATCCGCCGGTTGGGCAGTCGTCCTCATCGAAGCCGCTGCCGGTGAAGGCATCGTCGGCGGAGTTGATAGATGCGGTGCAGACGCAGGAATCGAAGCCGCTGAGGCGGTTCTCGCTGCTGCGGAACCCGTCATCGCCGTCGCTGTTGCAATCTCAACCGAAGCTGGTATCGCCGTCGCCATCGGTGACGAAAAAGTCGCCGATGGCAAAGCGTCTGCCGGTGACGTCGGTGAAACAGTCGTCGGTGCCGGTGTTGCCGTCGCAGTCGCAGAAGGCAGCACCTCTGGTGCATCCGCCGGCACGGTTGGAGGTGGAGGGGCGGATCAGCGCGTCGGATACGGTAATCAGCCTGTATCCCGGTGAGTTGCTGCCCTGGAACGAGATCGAGGAGCAGCTGAAGCCGGGGTTCGGTGCTGGCTGGTCCCGGGTCGCCCCAGTACTGCAGCACTCGTTCAGCTTACCGGTGGTGAAAGCGCAGCTTTCCTCGGTATTGCGCGGTGATACGTGGACCGTGCCGGTCAATTATGCTGGATGGACTGGAACAATCACTCTTGACGCCAAGTTGACCGATTTTGTCCACGACACAGATGTAGCCAAGTTCGAGTTCGAAACGGGCTCGGAGTCCCAGTCCGGGTCGCTGTCGTCCATGGATAGCCGCTGGCGGTTGATCGCGGGTTTTCCAGTTCGGGCGAAAACGCCGAAGGCTGACTATACGGTGACGCCTGGTGGTTTCTGGGATTGGCAGTCCGGTATGGCGGATGCGTCTGCCGGGCGGTCGATCAAAAAATCGAAGACGGTGGAGCCCGCGTCGATTTTCACCGCGCAGGCGAACATTGGTATCACGATTAATATCTCCCGCATGGCACATACCATCTCACCGAATCGACAGACCGTCGGGGTCGGGGTACGCGTCGCCGTGCCGCAGGCGGACACCTCGGCCGGGCAGGCGCCCAAGAGGCACTACCTGCCACCGGCGCGGATCCAGCGCGATCAGCGGTTGGGATCGTCCGACGTTGTGTGGGATGTATATGAGCCAGCACCTGCTCCGAATACCGCCACCGCTGATTCTGATGCTGCCACGGAGAACGCTAAGACCGGTTGGTCGAAGCTCAAGGGGGAGGTTCTTAGCGGTACAGGCGCCCCTGCTGTCCCCGGTGTCGCGTCTGGCGGTGGCGGGATACGGGGGGTGCTGAACACCCTGGACGCGGGTGGGCAGGGGCAGGCTGCGTTCGGCGGCTCCTGGACGAAGGTAAAGAAAGAACTCGCTGATCTCATCACGTTGGACCAGGTCCATCAGCACCTGCAGGCGATGATGTCGGGGCAGCCGCTGTCGTTCGATCTGAACTCGGTGCTGTCGGGCCGCGTGGAGATTACCGCTCGGGTGGTCGAGATGACACACGTGCGTTCGACACCGCAGACCGAGTTCAACGTGGGTAGTGAGGTCCACAACAACACCAACGTGCGCTCAGTCCGGACCAACGCCGCGACCTTGGCCGGGCAGGGGGTGGTCACGAAGAACGCTCCGGACGATGGGACGATCACCGGAACGGGGCAACTCGCTCGTGACAACGTCACTATTCATGGTGAATCGTCGAAGACGGGTATGACGAACAAGACGAAGACCTTCGGGGAGGTTTTTGACGGGAAAGCCGAGCTGATTTTTCGCATGACCAACGAGTCGATCCCCGGCCAGTTGAAGACCGCGGTGGGTACCAGCACTTTGGGTTTCCGTACGGTGCTGGAGGGCGCGGAGCTGGTGGCGGTGAAAACACCAACCCCGTGGATCGCATCGTCTGCTAATACCTCCGTTCCGGTTAATACCACCGTGCCGGCCACCGCAGCCCCGAGCAGTAAACCTGACTCGGTCATGTTGCCGCCGCGGCGGGTGTTCGGCCCGGGACTGCTGGATACCGACGTGGTCCGCGACATGTATGGGATCGAGAACGTGCGTACCGCTTTGGATACCGCCGGTGAGCGGTTTTTCAAGAAAGCTGCGTGGTGGCAGCTGCGGGATACAGTGCTCGATGGATTCAGCCGCGACGAGTTGATCGGCAGGTTGTCGTCCATGACCCGGGGGCAGACGTTCAGCGGCCCGGATCTGGTGCAGCGTCTTCTCCCACCGGGTTCGATGGTGACCGCGACCGCGACCGTACACTCCATGCAGTTTCGCCGGGACCTGGCCACCGAGTTGTCTCCGCAGGGTGAGAAGACAACGTTTTCCTCCCAACGGCGGCTGGACTGGTCGACCAAACAGATCGTCGGATCGGGCGGCCGAGAGAACGAGGCGAGTGAGACGGTCGGGGTGACCCAGACCGCCGGTGGCGGTTACCAGCATCTTGGCCGGCAAGGGCCGCGGCAGACCGCCAATGGCAAGGTCGTCAGCAACGCGAAGTTCCCGTTGAAGGTCGCGGTGTTCGACAGCGAGGTGGACCTGCATTTCACGTTTTCGACGAAACGTGGCGAGAAGCAGCTGGTGACGGTGCGGGTGCCGGTGGAGATCTCGATCCCGTCCGGTCAGGTCACAACGGTGACCGGTCCCTATACCGGCCCGGCAAAAATTACAGCCGGAGATTATCAGGGGATACTCGACGGGAACACGGTGATCCCGCCGACCGGGTGGTTCACGAAAAACCCGGGCGATGAGAAGGCCGCGGCGATGGTCCCGCCGCAGCGGGCGCTGGACGGCCGGTTGGCGTCATCCGACATCGTGCTCGGGTTCGGGCCAGATGACAGCGCGCTGCTCGACGGGATCCAGGACGACCTTGAACCCGCGCTGGGAACCGCGGGCTGGTGGACGGCGAAAAAAGAGCTGTCCACCCGGCTCGACCCGGCAATACTCAAATCGAACCTGGCTGCGTTGACCGGTGGGAAGACCATAGCGGTCAAGGTCTCCGGAAACGGCTGGTCGGGCAAGATCCGAGTCCGTGCGGAGATCGGTAACGATCTTGTCTATCAGGAGACGCTGGGGAAGGTCGAATTCGAAAACGGTGCGGAATCGGAGACCGGAATCGGTTTCTCAAGTGAGAGCCAGCATCGAGGTATTGTTACGACACCGCTGAAGATCAAGGCGCCGCATGTGTCGGCCACCGTGACGCCGGTCTTCAACAGCGACTGGAGCAGGAGCAACGTCACGCAGGCCGCCGGCCGTAGCATCACGAAGGGGAAGACCGTTGAAGATGGGGCGTTGTTCAAGGGCTCGGTCCACTTCCATGTTGATTTCGACCTGACTCGGTTGGGCCAACGTTTTCCGATCAGAAACAGAACGTTCGACGTCACCACCGCTGTGATTTTTCCGGAGCGTGACACCCAGCTTCTCCAGGCCGACACCACCGTGGCGCCCCGTATTCCGGACAAGTTGTTCGCTCCTCCGCCGCGGGTGACCCAGACGTTGCGACTGACCTCCTCGGACATCGTCCAGGATGTGTACAGCACGCGTCCCCCTGACCCGGTTAATCTCCATCAGCTGCCGGCACCGGGCCGGCCCCCGGGCGGAATGACTGATGTGTTGGCCTGGGTCGACGCCAAAGGCCGCGGTATCTTCGGTTCCCAGTGGCCCGCGGTGGTCAAGAAAATCACAACCGAAGTGAGTATGACCCGGCTGCACCAGGACTTCAAAACCATGATGGGTCAGCAACCGATCGTCGTGACGGTTCCCCGCGGTCGGGTTATGATCACCGCGTCGGTGCGGTCGATGACACACGTGAACAACACTACCCAGACCGAGTTCAACAGCGGATCAGAACGGTCGGTCACGAACGCCGCGTCCGATACCGGATCCGAAAGCGTCGTTGCGGCGAATACCTCCCGCAGTGGCGGGGCGACGGTGCAGGTCACTGGCAGTATTGACCCGACCGGCGCCAGCCCGGTCACAGCCCGGGTGGGTGTCGCGCTCACCGGTCTCATCGGCCGCGATGACCTCGGCGTACAACGGACCGCCTCGAAATCCGCCATGACCACGAAAACAAAGGTCCCGGGAGCGGCGTTCGACGGTATAGCGAACCTGCATTTCCGGATGGAGTACAACCCATATGTCGGCCCGAAGCGTACCGGTATCGATGTGGCGCAGGTGGGTTTTCGGGGACTGACCGAACAGGTCGAAGCCCGTTCGTCGGCGCAGACGACCTTTACCGACGCCTCCACCGAAACTCCGACCAACACGCCGACCAACCGGAAGATCGGACCAACAGGCTTCGACGCGCCCGCCCCGGACGACACTCTGATCCCCCCGGCGCGGGTCTTCTCCGCCGGGCCGGATGGTGGGCTCCGTGACAGCGATGTCGTGCGCGGGCTGCCAGACACCGGAGGGTTGCACCAGCTGGTGGAGGTGACCGGGAAGAAGTTCTTCGGTCCGAAGACCTGGAAGAAGATCGGTCCGATTGTACGAGCCACGACCAGTAACCCGCGGCTGACTGCTCACCTGCCGGGTATGACCCGTGGGGAGACCCTGTCGTCCCCCCCGCTGCGCAATACCATCGGTGCCTCTCACGCGTCAGTGACGGCGACCGCGGAGATCGTGGAACTACGGTACATCCGTCAGGACAAGGGCGCCGAACTCAACCCGGTAAACGAGACCTCCACCCAGGCCTCGATGACCAGCCGGAATTTCTGGATCGCGGGTCTTCAGGGCCAGGCTGGCCCAGAAATTGACCTTGGCGAGAAAAGCAGCATCACGGTGAGCGCGGCGCTCGGTTTTCAGTACCGCAACCGGCACGCGAGTGCCAAGATCACTACTGGACGAGTGGTCGACAATGGTAAGTTCTCCACTCCGACCGCTATCTACGAGGGCTTCACAAAAATTACTTTCACGTTCCAGTCCGGTGACACGACCAGCACAGTTTTTGGCGTCGTGCCGGTCGAACTCGGTATCCCTGTCGCCGAGACCACTCCACTCGGCTCGGGTCACTCCGGCCCGGCAATTTTTAATCCGCCGACGGTGATGTCGTCCCCGCAGTCTTCCCAGATATCGTTGGTGGGGTCGAGTAAACCACTCCCGCCGCTCCCTGTGGACGCGTCGGTGATTTCGGAGAGGCAGCAGGGTAAACTGCCGGCTCGCTACTCGTCGGTGCTGATGTCGTCCCCGCAGTCTTCCCAGATATCATTGGTGGGGCCGGGTAAGCCCCTCCCATCGCTCCCCGCGGGCGCGTCGGTGCTTTCCGGGAAGCAGCAGGGCAAGCTGGCGGCTCGCTACTTGTCGGGGCTGACGTCGTCTCCGCAGTCTTCTCAGGCATCGTTGGTGGGGCCGGGTAAGCCTCTCCCATCGCTCCCTGGGGACGCGTCGGTGATTTCGGAGAGGCAGCAGGGTAAACTGCCGGCTCAGTCCGCACAGGAAACATCGGACCTGATATCGGAATCGAACAGACCGGAGTCGTTCATAAATCCGTTGGACTGGAATCCGTTGGACTGGAATCCGTCGGCGGCATCGGAGCCGACAGTATTGATCAAAAATAGTAACGGGGACATCGAACTGACCCTGCCCGACGGCCGTCCAGCCCGGGTAGTCGATGTACCCAGGGACGGGGACTGTTTCTTCGCGGCGAAACAGCTCAGCGAGTCCTTCCAACACTTCGGATTGCCACCCAACAGCCCCACCAACTCCGAGGGGACATCCATCGGTTCGGCAGGGATCAAGAAGCAGCGCTTCAAGGCCGGGACGAAATTTTATACCGATACCGCTGGACAGGATTTTTATACCAACCGTGACCCGGTGCCGTTGCTGCTGCAGGACCTATCGGATGCGGACCTGCTAGCACTGCTACCAAAATTTACCCCGAACGTGGACGGTGTAATCAGCGAGCGGATCAGGCAGGGCAAGATACGGGATGAAATGCTCAACCGCGAAGAAGACAACCAGGCCCGCGAGGATTTGCGGGAACAGCTCAGCGAACTGAACCCGGGGCAATTCGCCGACTTCGCGGATAACACATTGCCGGGATTTACTCCGACGGTGACCGGCGTCGATATACAGACCCGACAGAAAACCTATCCTCAGGAGCGTGCCAACCTCGAGACCGCGGCCCGGCGGGAGGAACTGAATAAGCGCCTCAGGAGAGATCCGGTACGGGTGCTTAAGGATATCCGGACCCGTTATCGGCAGGCTAACAACCCCGGTATGACCGAGGCGGTCACACTGTCCCTGAACTATTACAGCCAGCACGGTGCGCTGCCCGACTCCATCAATCTCTTCGCCCACGCCGTCATGAATACCATATTGTGGAACACTCCTTTCGGTGACGAGGTTCCACAGATCACCGCTGGCGCGCTCGGCCAGAACATCATCGTTCTCGAGAATGGTGTGCCACCGAACCCGTTGAGCATTGCTCAGGGCGAAGCCCTGTATGTACTCCGGGATGGCCGGCACTACCTCGCGCTCCAGCCCGATAGCCCGTTGCCCACCATCCAGTCCGCTAATATCGTGAACACTGCCATCAACAATATTGCCACCAACAATATTGCCACCAACGCTGACTCCGGTGTCGCGCCCCGACAGGTGCCGGCGGGCCTGGTGGTGCCACCGCCGCCCGGGAATGTCCACACCGCCGCACACGACAGGGCCGCCGCCACGGTGCCACCAATTCCTGGCCACACGATGATTTTTGGTCATAGTGATCCGGTAACCGGCAACATCAGATGGGGCAGTGAAGTTCTCGACCCGGCTCAGTTCGCCGACCGTATCCGGCGGTTCCCAGGTTGGAACGACCACCAACCAATCATTTTGGTGATCTGTGGCGGAGGGAAGACAGCCGGTCCCGGCTCGTTCGCCAGCCGGCTGCGCGATGTTCTCGGGGTCGATGTCATCGCTTCATCCCGAGACGTCTGGCATCTGCCCGACGGGCGGATCGTGTGGGCGAACACCGCCTTCACCTCTACCGGGCTCCCCGCACCGATCCTCGTCCCCGACACCGCCAGCGACTCGGTCGGGTGGTCGCGCTACACCGCGGACGGCCAGCGCGTCGATCTGATCGGAAACGAGCTGAACACGGCGCTGACCAACGCCGGCGTCATCGGCATAACGTCTACTGCCCCGATGCTCGATCCGCCTTCCGCGGCACTCCGCTGGGGCGCCGGTACGGCTGTCTCCGAGCTGGTCCAACAGCTGCCGACCGTTCCGACACCCGTGTATGCGAGCCTGCCGCCGATGTCGGAGGATGCTGTCGTCCACTGGGTACAGGCCGCGTCCGAGCATCCACTGACGGTCTCAAGCACGCTTCCGCAGACGGGTGACGGCATGACCGTCGTGCAGTTCCCGCCGGGTACAGGTCGGGACGCCTCCGCATTGCTGAACGCCACTCCGGCGACGGTGACTGTCGCAGTCGTTGACCCGGCGGCCGAGGTTGAGCTGGTGGTCAGCGACTGGCCGGAGCCTGGTTCGACGTTTGTGACGCTTCGTGATGGACGGGCGGACCCATCGGATCCCTCAACGGTCGCCGGTGCGTCGCAGAACGGTCGGAGCACTGGCGATACCAAGCCGGTGGACACTTCCCGGGGCGCCGACAACGCAAGATCCCGCTGGCAGTGGTCCGGTGATGGCATGCATACTTTTAGTGAAATGCTGAGATGGATGGGTGCCGCTCGAGCGGCGGAGCTGGTCCGTGAGGTGGAGCGGTTCGCGGCGGATGCTTCCGGCCGGGCGCTGCTGACGCCCAACGATCTGCTTGCCCTGGTAGTGCGGGGCCACAACGGCATCCACCGCACGACCGCCTATGCGAAGAAGCCTCCCGAGAGCCGGGTCAGGACATACCACGGATGGATGTACGCGGCGAACCTGTTCGCCCCGGAGATGGCCGCCGCCATCCCGCCGGGCACCCGGATCGGCCTGCCGGGATTCGTGCGGGCTTCCGGAGACCCGGCCGTGATCGTCGGTGCGGCCGTCGGTCTGGCAATCTTCGGCACCGCGCTGGATATCTCCGAAGCGAACGGCCAACCGCCGGGGAGCACCTTGTTGATTATGCCTGGCCATTCCTACGCGGTGACCGAGGTAAGCCGTGACCTGTTGAACGCTGTGCGCGTCACCCTCGTGGAGTAGTGAGGACGTACCCAGGGATTCCCCGTGCGGTCCGCGGCGACGGGTGAACAACAACGAGGAGAGTCCATGCCCACTAAATCCGATGAGTCCCGGTACCAGGTGACAGCCGCGCACGAGATGCTGTTGCGGCTCGCTGGCCGGGTACCCGACGATCTGCTGAGCCAGTGCCGGGCGTGGCTGGCAGCCGGCGCATACGGTGACATCGCCCGTAGCGTGGCGTTTGTCGCAATTATGCAAAAAATCGCGTTGAGCCATGAGGACATCGCAATTCTTGCCGTATTGCTCGAAGCTGCCGGCGGATCGGCTGAGACGCTCAGCGAAGTTGACGTCGTTGACGACGAGCCGCTGCTGCCGTACACCTTCACCACGGCAGTCCCGGGCGCGGATGCCCGGACGGCGGACGAGGTAGACCGCGCGGCGCTGGACACCGTCCGTTCGCAGCCGGGCGGGCTCGGCCTGTGGCGGGCGTGGCGGCATCCCGCGGACGGCTCGCCCTGGCCGCCACCGCGACGTGTCTACCTGGTCGAGGTCGAGGGCGGGTCGGACCTGCCGGCACTGGCCGCCCGTGTCCAGCGAGACCTCGCCTTCGCCGGAGAACAGGACGGACAGGTCGAAGTCTACCAGAGCGGCAGCGAACTGCCGGTCTACCATCGGCTCGCCCGCTCGTCCGCGGCGTTGCTGTGGGCAGCCGCACCAGAACGGGAGATCCGGGTGGCACGGGTATTCGACGAGGTCACCCCGGAGACCGGCCCTCGCTTCCACGCCGACCATCCACGCCTGCCGGACGCTGGCGAGCGGGGACGGATCCTCGACTACCTGCGCGATGGTACGCCGGTTCTGGTCACCGCGGCGCGGATGGACGATGTCGTCGATCCCACCAAGGCCGCGGTCGTTCCCATGACCTTCCGTACCGACGGCAGCTGGATCTGGACCGACAGCGTCACCTACTACCTCCGGGAATATGAGCTCTGCCCGGAGGAGGACCTGTTGACCCACATCCGGCAGGCGCAGTATCGAGTGCCCACGGTCGACGGGCCCGCCATGCATCGGGTGCTGGCGGTACTGATGGAGCCCCCGGCCGACGAGGCGGCCTGGACCGTCGGCGATGCCTCCGGCAATGGTGACGATCTGTTGGACGGGGAAAGGGACGGGGAAATAGACGATTACCCGAGCGGAAGACGGACATGACGATCTTGTCGGCTCGGCTGCGGGGTCCGGATGCCCTGCCGGCAGCGTCAGGGTCGTGGGCGCGGTCCGGACACACAGTTGCTCCTGCCAGGGATGGCCACACCTGGCCGGTGTGGGACGGGGTGCACGCGTGTGCCGTGGGGCCAGGCATCCTGGTGCAGGGTGACGGAACGAAGTCACTGTTCACCGAGGGGCTGATCGAGGCGTTCCTGCGGAGGCTGCCGCCGGAACCCGCGTGGATACCCGTGATTGTCAATCTCTCGGTCCGGTTCAGTTCGGCGGATCTGGCGGACCTCGTCACCGCGGCGGTCAGCCCGCTCCTGTCCAACGGGGTGTCGGGGATCCGCCTGGTGCTGTCGGGCGCTGGCATATCGGATCCGGGCTCGCCGGCCAGGCTGCTCGCGCGCCGGCTCGGTATCGATGTGGCGGCCGCGGACGGCTCGATCCTGCTGGTCGGCCAGAGCCTGCTGTACGTGGACGCCCGTCGCCATCGCTATCGCGGCCGGGGCGGCTGGCGCCGCTTCCATCCGGACGGGTCCACCGCGCCGCTGGTCGCACTTCGCCATCCGGCACCGCCGTGGGAGCACGACCTGCCGGCTGGCACGATAACGCTGCCGTCCGGGAACATCGTTGAGTCGATCCCGGCCGGGATCTGGATGCACGGGCCGCGGCTGGGCCTGGGTCTGCTCTCCGACCCCGTCTTCGGTATCACGCCGAGGGATGAGCGGATCTTATTGGTCGTCGGTGGCCCGGACTCGGTCGTACCCGAGCAGGACGAGGTGAGGGAGATCATCGGGCTGTTGCCCGAGGGTTTGCGGGACCTCGTCGTTCAGGTTGGCTACGACCAGGCCAGCGTGGCGCCGCAGGCCTACTCTGTCGCGATCCGCAGCCCAGCCGGGTTCACCACTACGGTAGCGGCTCCGGCTGCTCCGCCGAGTGCCCCGATGCCTGCGGCAGCGGTTCCAGTGACGCCCGTGCCTGTCCCGATGGTGCCGGAGGTAGTTCGGGCCGCGCCGCCGCACCCTCCACCGGTCGCGGCTGTGGCTGCTGCGACGCCGGTTGTGGCCGCTGCGGCGCCGGCTGTGGCCGCGGTGGACGACGTCCTCGTCGTCTGCGAGCCGGCGCAACCTGAGCAGTGGTGGTCTGTTGACTCCGATTTTTACTCGGTGATCGCCCAATATGACCCGGATACTGCCGCGTTTGGAGCCGCGGGTGCCCGGCTTGACCCGGCTGGGCTCGTCGAACTCGTGGTTCAGCGGGAGGCCCTCGGCGCGCGTCCGCTACTGCTCGTCACCAATAACACTCCGGCGGGCTGGGTGGCGCAAGTGCTCGCTGATGGGCTCGGCGTGCCGGTCGTGGCCGGTCCGCGGCCACGGGGCCGATGGTGGGCGGTATGGCCGAGACGCGTTGGTCAGGACATCCCGACCGTGCGGACCATAGCGGACTGCTACCCGTTCGACGCCGCGGCCAAGGCGGCCCTTACCACAGCACCGCAGTGCGCTGCGGGCACGATGCCGGCGGTTCCGACCGGACGGCCAGCGGTCACCCCATCGGACTGTTCACAGAGCGGTGTGCTTTTCGCCGCCGCCAGCGGCACAGGCGTGGCGGAACTGGCTGAGCGGTACCGCGTATGGTGCCGGTCCGCCCGACCGGAGTGGTTCGGTATTGTGATCGACCGTGCCCCGGCCGGCTCCGCGGCTGCCTTCCGGGTCGGCGACCAGAGCCTCAACTCCTGGGCCTTGGCCTTGGCGCTGGCAGCTGTCCGGGATCGGTGGGATGGCAGGGAGCTGGTGTTGCTGTCGGACCCGCCGACGGCGGGGACCGGCCCGCAAGCCCGGCTGCTTGCGTCACATCTCGGGATCTGCGTCACCGTTGCCGACCAACCGTTGTGGACGTGGGGCCAGCAGCTGATCTCTGCCAGTCTGGCCTTCCGCGGCCGGCCGGACCAACCGGAGCGCGGGAGCGGGCGGCCGCGGTTTGCCGGCCAACCGGATGGACGGTGGTGGCGCTACGAACCCACACTCACCGGGCAGCGATTGACCCAGCCTGCCGAGACCGCCTTCCCCGGTGTCGAACTGCGGCAGCCCCGCAGCCTCGCCGAGGATCAGCAGCGGAGCGAGGAGACGCCGACGCCAATATCGACGGAGGTCCCGGAGGTCTCGGTCGCCATTGCGGATCATGGCGATCTGGAAACGATGTCGGTGCGGCCGGTTGAGGTCGTTGCGCTGGCGGACAGACCGCCATGGGAGGAAGTGCCTGGTTGTACGGATGCGGGAGAGCAACCGGCTGAACCGTCGTCAGGTCTGGCGTTGACCCAGCATGCTGTCCCACTGGCATGCCCACCCTCCGCTGAGATGACCGAGGGTGATGCCCGACCAGTAGATCTTGGTGGGCTGGCGCCGGATCAGGTCGACCTCGTGAGTGCGGACAGCATGTCTCCGCGGCCGGTCGGGGTTCCAGCCTCGTCGACCGCGGCGCCTGACGTCACGGCGGATTCGTCCACCGGGCATCCCGCGATCCTGTCCCCGCATGAGTCGGCTGACCTCATCCGGCGCCGGCACGGGGAGCATGTCCGTGCGATCGCCAGGCTCTTGGCCCAGCAGCCTGGGCTGCGGGCGTCGGCAGGCGGCCCGTCCACAACCGATTTGATTACTGGACTTGTTGCGTTGCGTGCATACCTGGCCGGTGACGAACCCGACATCGACGGGATCCTGCGGTCGGGCGTGAATCTGGAAAATAGTTCGATCGCGGCCTTTGCCGCGGACGGTCTGCGGCGGTTGCCCACGCTACGCGGTCCGGTGTATCGAGGCGTGTCAGCTGGCGCAGTCACCGTCGCCCGTTGCCAACCCGGCGCGTTCCTTGAGGAACCTGCGTTCGTGCAGGCAACCACGTCGGAATCCGCTGTTTTCGGAACTGAGGTGGAATATGTGATCTGGTCTCATACCGGGCGCCGAACCACGATGCTGGAGCTGGGCGCCGAACGCGCTGACGTCGTTTTTGTGCCGGGCACTCGGTTCGTCGTGGTAGCTGGTGGTGATCTGTCCGAGCCGGCAGGCACCGCTGCTCCCTCCGTGACACGGATCCTGCTTGCCGAGGTGGCGCCCGGTCATACCGGGCCACTGGCCGCGGGTGAGGTGCGCGAGCACCTGGAGCGGTTCGCCCTGGCGCGGGATGCCGGCCAGTTGGGATCCACGGCTGCCAGCGTCCGTGCTGATTGTCCCCAGACGTTTGTCCTGGGATGCCCGGTAACCGAGCGGCTGCCCGACGAGCAGCAGGTGCAGCGGCCGATTTTTCTTGACTGTTGATGTTGGCTTGGCGGGAATCAATGAATTTTCTCATCATGCGAAGACAAAATATACGGCAACCGGTTAATCGGATCGACTGGCCGCCTCCTACAGCGCCACCGCGATGCGCGGCGGGAAAAACAGGAGGCCAGCAGGGGGGGATAATGGAAGTACTGGCGCTCCCGGGCAGGCAGGAAGAGCGGGCACCGACGCTTCCTGCTATGACGCTGCCATCATCGGTGGTGTTGCTGACCAGTCGCCAAGCGTGCTTCACCATGCCGACGTTCGCGCTGTTCCGCGCGCTGGCCGGCGTAATACGGAGCCCAGCCGGCCGACGCCATGGTGCGTCGGATGTTCCTCGGCGTGTGTTGACGGCCAGGAGCGGGACTGCCAGGAGTCTGGTAGGCGACTGGGCGCGCCGTTTCTTCGCGGCTGCCTGGCTGGTATAACGCGAAGATCGATTTTTCGGCCGTCGACATGATCGACAAGCCGCGGTTATTGATCACCGCTGAATATCAGGCCACACGCTCGAAGCGGCCGGCCCTGGCGGAAATTCATTCCGGCCACCTGCCCCAGGGCGCCGACGCGGCGCCAGGGCGAAAGCGGGAAAGGCCGATCATCAGCCACGATTTCCTTATGGAGACCTCCGTTTGGAGCTACCTGGCACCGTCTGCGCTGGTGCATTCTCCAAACCCCATCAACTACGCTGTGACGGCCCTCACCGAAGAAGCAACGACGCTGATTCCGGGAGTATATGAGCTTGTTTGGAACACGACGCATCTTGTTGATCTTGATTGCGTGCTGAATTTTCGATCTTCGCGGGTGGTGCCCTTGGCAACGGGAAAACACATCTGAGCTGGGATGATAAAGGTAGCTGAGGTGCTTGATATGCCCGGAATCAAGAGGTAATTTCCCATCCTGTGGGGATCGTGCGGTCCAGCGGTTGAGGCCGGGCTGCGGGGGTGTGATGGCATCGTCCGCTGTGTCGGGCCGGCGAAGCTGCTGCTCGCCCGGCGCGAGGGGCGGGGCCTCCAGTCATCGTCGAATCTCGGAGCGGATATCAAAAACAAGCGGGAAGATCAGAAAATTCGTGATCATAGCATGAATATTCGCAACCAGCAGGGGAGCACGAGTCATGGCAAGGTATGCCCGTTTATCGGCTGAGGCCGGCAACAGCCCCATGCAAATCCATGTCGACAGCGCTCGGAGCGGAACGACGGATCCACCGCTGGACGTGTTGTCCGGGGCACCGAAGGTGTCGCCTCGGCTCGTCGTGCCGCGGGAGGCCCCGTTCTACGCGCCGGTCATGGCGGTCAGCGGCGCTACGCCGTACGCCATGGAGGAGATTGCTTGCGAGATTAATAAGAGATTAGTCACATTATATGCGTCGCTGCGGCTGATCGCTGTCGCCGGACAGAGCGCATCCGTTCACGACGCCCTACACGGCCTGGGTGAGGTGGCTTGACATGGATTGGCGCCACAGTGCCCTGTGCCGTGACGAGGACCTCGAGATTTTTTTCCCGATCGGCACGACCGGCCTGGCGGAACAGCAGATCAAACAGGCTAAGGCCGTCTGCCGCCGCTGCGCCATCACGAACGACTGCCTGAGCTGGGCTTTGGAGACCGGACAGGTCGCCGGTGTCTGGGGCGGTCTCACCGAGGAGGAACGCCGGACCCTCAAGCGTCAGGCCCGGTCGCAGGTAAGGCTGTCGTAGCCGTCGCCGACGGCCCGCTGCCCGCGGGATTGGCGGATCCAGAAAGGCTGTGCCGGGGTCCCGCTGGCCTGGTCCGGATGTCACGGGTCCTCTGATTGGGCGCTGATCGTGGCGGAGGCCATCCAGCCCGTTCCGGGTGGTCTCCGCTGCCGTGCGGTGATGCGTCTGTACCTCGTCGACGACGAGGCCCATCAAGGGTTGTTGCTGCCCCGCGGCCTGCCGGCGGGGGAGCCCCGAACCCTCTCACGTCTTGCCCTGTCGGCAAGTCGCCAGCCGTGAACCCTCTGGCACGGCTATGCCGTGTGTCCCACAGGCGTGTCGATGAACCCGCTACGGTCAGCAACTTGGTGAAAGGAATGTGGAACGTTGCGAAAGCGCATCCTCACGATTTTATCAGCGGGGCTGGCCTTGAGCCTGCTGGGCGCGGCGCCTGCGCTTGCTCATGACCACGGGGCGCCCGCGCCTGTGCCCACCCACCAGCTCTCACCCGTCGACCGCACCCCGCTGTTCCTGACGGCGGAACTCTCCGGCAACCAGGAGGTGCCCGTTCCGGGCGGCCCGGCCGTTGGGGACCCGGACGGCCAGGCTACGGCGCAGGTCCTGGTGCGCGGGAACAGGGCCACGTTCGCGTTCCGCTGGAGCGGCATCGCCGCGCCCACACTAGGGCACATCCACGCGGGTGGGAAAGGCGTGAACGGCCCGGTCAAGGTGAGCCTGTTCGCTGAGAAGGGGATGCCTGCCACCGTCACAGCGGCCGCGGGCGCGGTGACGGTCACCGACCCAGCGATCGTCGGCGCCATCCGGAGCAACCCGACCGGCTTCTACCTGAACCTGCACACCAGTGAGTTCCCCGGTGGGGCTGTCCGTGGGCAGCTGGCACCCGCCGGACACCGCCTCTCCCCCCTTGACCTGGTCGACCACGGGCCGTTGCACGCCTTCCTGTCTGGGGACCAGGAGGTACCGGTCGCAGGCGGACCGGCGGTGGGGGATCCGCACGGTCTTGCCATCGCGCTCATCCGCCCTGACGGGAACCGCGTCGGCTACTCGTTGGCGTGGACCGGGGTGACGCCCACTCTCGGCCACATTCACCAGGGCACGTTTGGTGTCAACGGGCCAGTGGCGGTGCCGTTGTTCACCGCTCCGGTCCCGAGCGGCATTTTCGCGGTGTCCGGCACGGTTTCCAGTCTTGATCCGGACCTGGTGAACAGGATTCGGAGCAAGCCCACCGGCTTTTACGTCAACCTGCACACCGCCACGTTCCCAGGTGGTGCCGTGCGGGGCCAGCTTTTCTCCTGACCAGACGCGTGAACCACGCCCTGGCTCGTCGGTCGTCACCCAACACTTCCGGTGGCTCCTTCCGCCGCCTCGCGTCGCACGCGCCACAATCTCACTCCTTGATTCGTATCCCTCGGGCCAGGCGCTCTCCGTAACAATCGGGAGGACCCGCTAAGAACCGAGATGATGTCATTCCTTCACGGCCAAGAGGTGCGGTTGGCGGACCGCGGTCAAGGCACCTCAGCCAACGTACAGCCGATCCCGCTGGCGGCCCGCATCATTGGGACGCCAGTGTTGAATCTTATGATCATACTCCGATCAGACAGGTCCGGACCGAGTACGCCGAGGAGACAAATGCCAAGATTATTATGCTGGTCCGCAGCCGCGAATTCACGATAATAACGGATATCCGCGGTACGTGGCCAGTTTCAGTGGCTCCACGCTTTTTCACGGCAAATTTGTTCGTCGTGTTCAGCGGCATGTGATGCTCTCCAGATGGCAACGAGCTGTGGCTGAAGACGGTTACGAACAAGTAGCAGTCCTGATGAATCGGTCACCTGCGTACCCAGAGCTTGATTGTCTGCTTGGCTGGGATTTTCGGTTAGGCCGGTTTTCTTGGATAATCATATGTTATCATCCAACTTAATCAAGTTTCATGGTTAATCGCACTCATGGCAAGCTGTTTTGGGCGTCGGCGGAGAGGGTGGCTGGACAGCGTGGTCGCCAATATGAATGTGCCCGTCTCGTCCTCATGAACCGGGTCTGGGCCGCAAAGCCCTCGTCGGGGCAAAGGCCATATGTGGTGGGCCGGGCGCATGGTCGGTCCAGGGTGAATCCTATTTTTGATGTTGAAAAGGCGGTTGTGCTCCGGACCGGGTCTGGTAGCTCACCGTGGAGAGTTTGACCTGGTCAGCCGGTCAGTCGGTGATGAGCCATTGAATTTCTCGTGCAAGTCGCGCCTCAGGGTGGTTTCCTACTCGTCAGTAGGTCTGTGCGGACCGGGCCGGGCGCGGTCCGCCGGTGCAGCGGAAGGGGCCGGGATGCTTGACGACTGTGCCGATGCTGCACCGGCGCTGGTGTGTCATCGCTCACCGAGGCGGGGCTGCGGTTCCGGCAGCAGGTGATCGGCCGGCAGGAGAAGAACGAGGTAGTCGATTTCCAGCTGCGGGATCGCGGCTGTGGGCGAGATTCTTGCGAAGCTCTGACTCGTCCAGATCAACATCAAAAATGGTCGACAATAACGCAGGTAACGACAGAAAAATTGCGAGACGCCAGGAGGCCGTGGTGGATGACGCCGGTGAACGGTTGTGACCGGGAGACGGCTCGTCCCGGTGCCGGAGACACGCCGACCGCTAGTGTCTGTTGATAGGCCTGAGTTGGACGAGACAGCGTGGATAAAGATGTCGGAGAC
>NZ_CAKJTP010000086.1:0-17205 GCF_917627335.1 Protofrankia sp. CiT1
GCCCGCCACAGCCGGCGCGCCCCGCTCGCGGCCAGAATAACCACTGGTGACAGAGCGGTCATGTGGTAGTGAGGGCCGAGGCCGGCGACAAGGCCGGGCAGCGCCATGGCACTGCCCCACCAGAAGAAGTAGGCGGCGAAGACTCCCAGCACGATGACGGCGAGCAGCAGGTGCCCGGCACGCCGTCCCCCCAGCGCGAGGCCTGTGAGGAGGCCGAACCCGGCAAGGACGACGAGCGCGGTCCCACCGAACAACCAGCCGGGCGCCGCGTCCAACGTCGCGCGGAAAGCTTCCCCGGCAAGACGTCTGGTGAAGGCGACCGTTGGTTCGGACGGCAGGATCCGCCGCGCGCCGAAACCGAAGCGGTCCAACGGGTCGGAGGCGGCAAGCGGCAATATCCGCGCCGATCCGGTGACGTATCGGCAGAAAACCATGATTGTAACGATGAACGGTGCCGCTCCGATCGAGACCCATGCCGCGTGGCGCAGCAGAAGCAGGGGCGAACGTGGCCCGCGGGCCAGGAGGAACGGAAAGCAGAGCGTGGTCACCAGCACGGCGTCGAACGGGCGGGCCGTGGCGGCGAGACCGAGCGCCACGCCCGCGGCCAGCAGCGATGAGCGGGCTCCGGTGCGGGTGCCGCGCAACAGCGCGGCCATCGCGCCCGTCAGAACAGCGGATGTGAACGCATACGCCATCGGCAGCGCCGTGTGTAACAGGGTCAACGGCGACAACGCGAGGAAGAGCGCGGCGGTGAGCGCGGTCGCCACGTCATCGAACAGTTCGCGGGCCAGCCGGTAGGTGGCGGCCACCCAGGCCGTGGCCGCCAGCGCGGGAGCAACAGCCATCGTCCCGAACAGCAGCTGGGACACGGCGAGCATCGCGGGCCAGCCGGGCAGGTACTTGGTGAAGACCCGCCCGTTGTGGACGCCGGTCAGCCATGGGCGGAAGAACGGGTCCACCAGGTTCTGGTCGAGCGTCAGCCGCCCGTGCAGCAGCATCCGGGCCTGGAGCACGTAGGCGGCCTCGTCCGCGTCACCCGAGCCGTGACGGAAAAGCGTCGCCTGGAGCAGCAGGCTCACGGTGAACGAAAACGCGCCGAGAACGAACAGCGCCAAGCCCGGCCTGGACCCGAACACCGGCAGCCGTTGCGCCTGGTCCCGCGGTGACGGCAAGGCCGGCCCCAGCGGCGCGCCGGGAGAGCCCTGCTGATCAAGCCGCTCCCGGCCAGCCTGATCGACCAGCACACCGATGCCGTGAACCAGCGGCAACTGGGCTATGGGGACCGGATCGGTCGACACCTGGCGCATCGGGTGGACCGTAGCAGGACTCACACCGCATGCTTTTCAGCACACACGCACGTTGCCAATGGTAGCCAGAAGCGGGCGCCGTGTAGTCAATGACATCCGTGGACTACCCAACGCCCGTGCCGGCGGCGTGGACCGCACCGCCAGGTACCACACCGCCGAGTACTCCGTGGGCCGAGTACTACTTAGGCTGGCGGCGCAGCTCCTTGGGCAGATGGAACGAGATCGTCTCGGTACCGACCGAACGGACCGCGACCGTGGTCGGTCCAAGACCCGACAACGCCCTGCTCAGCTCGTCCACAAGAGTGGGAGGCGCGGACGCCCCCGCGGAGATGCCGATGGTGTCGGCACCGACCAACCAGCGCATGTCCACCTCACCGACGTCCCCGACGAGGCGGGCCGGCACCCCTTCACGTTCGGTGACATCGACCAGCCGGCGTGAGTTGGCGCTGTTCTGCGACCCGACCACCAGCACCAGATCGGCCTCGATGGCAACCCGCCGGATGGCGTTCTGCCGGTTCGATGTCGCATAGCAGATGTCCGCCGATCCCGGCCCGACCACGGACGGGAAGCGGTCACGCAGCGCGTCGACCACTTCCTCAGCCTCATCCACCGCGAGCGTGGTCTGCATGAGATAGGTGACCCGTTCGGGGTCCTCGACCTCGAGCCTGGCGACGTCATCGGGTGACTCCACCAATGTGATTTTCCCGGGTGCCTCCCCGAGCGTGCCATCGACCTCCTCATGCCCGGAATGCCCGATAAGCAGGACGGTGTCCCCGCGCGCGGTGAACCTGCGAGCTTCCGCGTGGACCTTCTCAACCAGCGGACAGGTGGCGTCGATCACCGACAGGCTGCGATCGCCGGCCTGTTCCCAGACAGCGGGGGCGACTCCGTGCGCGGAGAAGACCACAGTCGCCCCGGCTGGAACCTCATCGAGCTCCTCGACAAAGATCGCACCGCGACGAGCAAGATCAGCTACCACGTGGCTGTTGTGGACGATCTGCTTACGCACGTAGACCGGCGCCCCGTGCATCTCCAGTGCCCGCTCGACCACCTCGATCGCCCGTTCGACGCCGGCACAGAACGCCCTGGGCTCGGCAAGCAGCACCTGACGTGATCCGACAGCCGCTGACCAGCGCCCCAGCACCGGTCCGAGAGTCATCATCGTCCGCAGTCCGGCGATCCCCCGGCGGGCCAGGTCAAAGCGTCCCAACGGCTGTTCGTCGGTGTCGACGATGACGCGGACGATCGCCAGCGGCACCCCGTTCGCCCCCGGCGCGATCTGCGCGGATTCCATGTCCACGGCGATCGCCCCGGTCGCCGCCAGCTCCGCGCGCGCGGTGCCGATCGCCAGCCGGGGCACCGACACGACCGGGCCGACATGGACGGTCAGGCCTGCCCGGCGCAGTTCACCAGCCAGCAGGGGGGCGGACGGGCAGCGCGCGCTCACCGAACCGTCGGAGGTGCGGACCTCGTCGGCCACCACGACGTCCCCCGGCTTGACCCCCGACGCGAGCCCACCGCCGAGACCGACCAGGGCCACCGCATCGGCCCGGGCCTCCCGGATGATCCGGATGGACCGGTTGGCCTGAGCGGGGCCCATTCCGGTCCGGATGAGGATCGTGCCCGCGGGCAGACCGGAGCGGGCCGCGGCCCAGGCCTCCAGCCGCAACGGCGCGGCCACGACCAGCCTCGGCCGGCGCCGGGCCGCCGCGGACAGGGCTGGTGCGCCAGCCTGGCCCAGCTCGGCCCCAGCCGAGGAGGACCCGGTTATCGACGATCTGGCCGTGATTGTCGACGTGGCGACGACCGGCGTGCCAGGGGTCACGGCGTCGGCCGCCTGGACGGCCGGTGCTGCCTGCGGTGCTGGTGATACCTGCGGTGCTGGCGCTGCCTGCGGTGTCCGGGATGCCGGGAGCGCCGACGGCTTGGATGCTTCGGCGGGACCCGCTGTCCGTGATGTGTCCGGTGCCGAGAAAGTCATGATGCGGACCCGCCACTCAGGTATCGGCCGAGCGCGGTCAGCGGGAAGCTCAGCCGATACAGATGGTAGTTGATCGAAAAATCTCCAGGGAACCCGGTGCCCGTGTAGTACGGCTCGTCCCAGGTTCCGTCCGGCCGCTGCGTGTCAACCAGCCAACGCACTCCCCGTTCGACCGCGGGAGCGGCCGGGGCGGCGGCGAGCAGCGCGAGCAGCGCCCACGCCGTCTGCGAAGCGGTTGGCTCACCACGGCCGATCCAGGCGTCATCGGTGTAGGAGCGTAGGTCCTCACCCCAGGCGCCGTCAGGTCTTTGATGCTCGATCAGCCACCGGACGGCCCGAGTGATCGCCGGATGGTCGGCGGACACCCCCGCGGCAATCAGGGCCGGCACGACCGCGCCGGTACCGTAGAGATGGTTGACGCCCCAGCGACCGAACCACGAACCGCCCGCTTCCTGGTTGGCCAGCAACCAGCTCACCGCCCGCTCGGTGATGGGATTGCGGGCCTGGCCGACCTCGACGAGCATTTCCACCATGTGCGCGGTCACATCCGCGGACGGTGGATCGATCACCTCACCGAAGTCGCAGAAGGGCAGCTTCGTAGGAAGCGTCCGGGTGTTGTCAGCGTCGAAGGCCCCCCATGCGCCGTCCGCCGAGCGCATCCCGATCGCCCAGTCCACACCGCGGCGTTCGGCTGCCCGCAGCCGGGCCGCGAGGGTGGGATCCACCGTTTCGATCCCACCGGCCCCAGTACCAGCGGCCTCGATCCCGCCGGTCCCGATCCCGCCGATCCCGCCGATACCGCTGTACGGCTGCAGCAGGCGGCGGATGGCCAGCACGACCTCGGCGGTGTCGTCGACGTCGGGGTACCCGTCGTTGTCGAACTCGAACGCCCAGCCACCGGGGGCCAACGCTGGACGCTTGACCGCCCAGTCGCCGGAAATGGTGACCTCCTCGTCCGCGAGCCAGCGGGCCGCGCGCACCATGGCCGGGTGGTCGGCGGCAAGACCCGCATCACGCAGAGCAACGACGGCGAGCGCGGTGTCCCACACCGGGGACTGGCAGCACTCCAGCCGGCGGACCATCCCCTCCGGCCTCCGCTCCCGGATTGTGTAACGCTCCAGGCCACGCAGCCCGGTCGCGATCACCGGATGGTTCATGGGGTAGCCGAGCATGGTCAGCGCCATGATCGAATAAATCCAGGGCGGCTGGATGCCGCCCCAGCAGCCGTCGGCCTCCTGCCGGGCGATGATCCATTCGGCGGCTCGGCGCATCGCGTGCCGGCGGAGCAGCTTCAGCGGGCGGCGCTCGTACCGGTGCAGCAACGCGTCCATCCGCTGGAACGCGCCCGTCCAGGACCGCAGCGGTGCCAGCGGCCGCGCCGGGAACTCGACCTTGAGCTCGTCGATCCCGAAGCCGAGCGAGCGCTTGGGCCGGAACGTGCCGACGATGGCCAGCGGCACGATCGACTGCCGGGCCCAGCAGCCGAAGTCGTACAGGTTGAGCGGAAACCACGACGGCAGCAGCACGAGCTCGGGCGGCATGACCGGCAGGTCGTCCCAGGACCACTCGCCGAACATCGCCAGCCAGATCCGGGTGAACACCCGGGTGGCGGCGGGTCCGCCGTTCTCCCGGACGTACGCCGCGGCGGCCCGCATGTGCGGGGCATCCGGACTGTCCCCGGCAAGCCGCAGCGCGATGTAGCCCTCAAGGGTCGTGCTGAGGTCCGGCGGGCCACCGTAGTAGGTCGTCCAGGTGCCGTTCTCGGTCTGGCGCGAACGGATCCAGCGGGCGGTCTGCTCAAGCACATCAGGGGTGAGGATGTCGAGGAACACGCGGAATAGCAGGTCCTCCACCTCAATGGTGATGTTGGTCTCGAGCTCGCCTTTCCACCAGCCCTGGTCGGACTGCAACGACAGCAGGTGATCTCTGGCCCGGACGGCGGCTGCCGTCACCGTGTCGGAGAAGACCTGGGATTCCCGGTAGTCGGTGGTCGAGCTCATCAGCGGCTCCCGTCCACATGTCGGTCCCGGTGTGGTGTGAACTCCCGGTCCAGTACGAACAGCAGTGTCATAGCCAGATCACCGATCCCGTTCCGTTACAAAACGGGCGAGGGCGAGCAGTTCGGCTTCCACGAGCGACGGCAGGGCCAACGACGCCAGCAGTTCGGCGCACGCGTCAAGTTGGCGATCAGCCTCAGCCGTGGTCCAGTCACGGCCACCGGCGCGTTGAACCAGCTCGGCGGCACGGTGCAGGTCGCTTTCGGTCGGCTCTCCGGTGGCGGCGAGGAAGGCGCGCAGTTCGTCGGCTTCGGCGCCACCCGCCTCCAGGGCCACCACGACCGGGACCGACTTCTTGCGCGAGCGCAGATCCGACAGGACCGGCTTACCGGTCACCGCCGGGTCGCCCCAGATACCGAGCAGATCGTCCACCAGCTGGAAGGCTGTCCCCAGCCGCGATCCGAACTCGGCGAGACCATCGACGAGGCGGGCCGGAGCGCCGGCGAGCACCGCCCCGATCGCGGTCGAACAGGACAGTAGCGCGCCGGTCTTGCCGTCCTCCATCGTCAGCGTGTCCGCGACGGTGATGTCGTTGCGGGTTTCGAAATGCAGATCCTCGGCCTGGCCGCGGACAAGGTCCTGGACGCCCGCCCCGAGCATCACCGCGGCACGGCGTCCGACCTCCCCGTCGACCTCCAGCAGCACCTGGGTAGCCAGCCCCAGCAAGGCGTCACCAGCGAGGATGGCGCCGTCGGCACCGAACACCGTCCAGGCTGTGGGGCGGTGCCGACGCTCGGTGTCGCCATCCATGAGGTCGTCGTGCAGCAGTGAGAAGTCATGGATGAGCTCGACGGCGACCGCGCCGGGAAGCCCGACCTCGACGGCGGCACCAGCCGCCTCAGCCGACAGCAACGCCAGCGCCGGACGCACCAGTTTGCCGCCGCTGCCCGCGAGCGGGTTACCTTCCGCGTCGATCCAGCCGCGGTGGTAGGCAACCACACGGCGCAGCCGAGGGTGCAGCCGGTCGACAGCGGCGCGCAGCGCCGGCACTGTCAGGGTCCGGCCCCGCTCGATCGCATCGGGAACCAAAGTGGTCATGCCGGGAATCCCCCTGTCGGTGCCGCCGCCGAAGGCGTGGTCGTGGTCGATGTCGATGTCGTGGTTGATGTCGTGGTCGGTACCGATGCCGTGGTCTGCGCCGATCGCACGGACGGTGCCGGAAGCGCTGTCGATGCTGACTGGCGGTCAGCATCGGGTGGGTCGCCCGGGCGGCCCGTCACCCCGGGGGTCGATGATCCTGATGGGGTAGAAGACGACGGTCCCTCGCCCGGGACGTTGGCCTCAGGCGTCCGGGAGGATTGTGACGTTTTGCACGGATCATCCACTGACGCCCCGCATCCACCCATGCGCGTTGAAGCACCGCCAGCTGTTTCGACCACAGGCAGCAACCTGCGGGTCGAACCGGGCGACGGGGGGCCGGGCCGCCAGCCGCCGAGCGCCACCTTCGCGGCGGCGAGACCGCTGCGGACAGCGCCCTCCATAGTCGCGGGCCAGCCCGTGTCGGTCCACGCACCGGCGAGCGCGAGTCCCGGCAGCGCCGTGGCGGGACCGGGGCGCAGCGCATACGTGCCGGGCGCCTGGCGGAACGTTGCCGTGCGTTCGCGGGTCACGAACACCTCGATCGCCTCGGCGTTTCGCGCGGCCGGCAGCAACCGGCGCATCTCCTCGACGAAGATGGCGCGGATCTCAGCGGCCGGCCGGTCGATCCACTCATCGGCGGCCGACAGCGAGATCGCCAGATACTGCGCGCCCGCACGCGACGGGTGATCCGCTCCGGCCCCCGCGGCGGGCGGGGATGCCGCGATCCCGCTCGACGCGGTGCGGTCGAAGACCCACTGGACCGGGGATCCGACCACCGCGAGAAACGGGCACTCCAGCACTGTGCGGTCATAGATCATGTGGACGTTGACGATCGGCGCGGAGCCAAGATCGGCAAAACGGTCCTGGTTCTCGACCGCGCCCGCCGGCAGCAGGGCCGCGGCCGCCGGTGGAGGCACGGCAAGAATCACCGAGTCGGCATCGATCGGGCCGCTGTCGGTGACCACACGCCAACCGGACGCTGTTTTCGTCAGCTCACGGACCTTCACACCGGTCCGGACCTCCGCCCCGACATCAGCGAGCTCCGCCGCGGCGGCCTCGCCGTGCAGCCGCTGGAGGGGGACATCGGCCCAGCCGATGTCCCCGGCGTCCGCCCGCTCAAGCAGACCGGTACGCACGACAGTGGCGGCCAGGCCCAGTGAGGCCGAATCCGCCGGGGCGTTGAGGGTGGCGACGGTCAGGAGCTCCCACAAAGCCTCGATGGTTGCCGGTGACTGTCTCTGGCCAGCCAGCCAGCTGCCGAACGAGGCGCCGTCGACCTCGGGCCGGCTCGGGTCGAGCCGGCCAAGCCGGTAGGCCGCGAGGGCCGCACGCAACCGTTGACCGATCGGGAACGCCCGGTATCCCAGCAGGGCCGGGGTCAGGTGCAACGGCGCCGGCCACGGGATGCGGGTGCGCCGTAGCCGGGCCCGCGCGCCCGACCTGGCGAGCAGCACCGGGACGTCCAGCCGATCCTGCAACGTGGTCAGGTGCACGACCCCGAGGCGACGCAGGAACGCCCGGTAGGCCGTGCAGCAGCGCATGAAGACGTGCTGGCCGGTGTCGACCCACATACCGTCCCGGGCGAACGAGGCGGTCGCCCCGCCCAGGCGCGGCCGTGCCTCCAGCACGGTCACGTCGGCCCCGGCGTCGGCGGCAACCAACGCCGCCGACAGGCCGGCCAGACCGCCCCCGACCACGACCAGCCGGTGCGTCCCGTGACCGGGTGCCGTGGCGACAGCAGGCGGAGCCGGCGTCGGCTGGGGCGTCACGGACACGCTCATACGACCGACACCTCCGGACGGCCGGCCAGGCTGCGGGCTGCGACCACGGCTTTCTCCCATCCGGGCAGTGACAGCCGCTCCTGCAGGACGGGCGTCGGGTCCGTCCTGATCCGGCGGTTGAGCCGCAGGTAAATACCGGCCATCGCCCCACAGCATGCGGCGCTTCGACGGTCGAGCATGCCCAGGAGTTTCAGGCCCCGCGCGTACCAGTCGTCGGCGCGGCGCGCGCAGGTACGCAGATACTCGACAAGCGCGTCGGATGGACCGCCGAGCTGCCCGTTCGAGCCCACTGCGAGGGTGATACCGGCCTTGTCCAGCTCAGCCCGCGGCAGATAGACCCGGCCGATAATCAGATCCTCCCGGACATCTCGCAGAATGTTGGTCTGCTGCAGGGCTATCCCGAGTTCGTCGGCGACCGTGGCGGCGTTGGAGTTCGCCCGGGCCGCCTCAGTGCCGAAGATTCCCAGGGACAGCCGCCCGATGGTGCCGGCCACCCGCCGGCAGTATCCGACAAGATCATCAAAGGATTCGTAGGTGATCCCCTGCAGGTCCATCTCAACGCCGTCGATCAGCTCACGGAAGGCATCCACCGGGATGGGGAAACGCCGGCAGGCGTCGCTGAGCGCCACCAGGACCGGATCCGAGCTGGACGCGCCGAGACCCGCGATATCAGCACGGGCCGCTGCCAGGCGGACGATTTTCTCAGCCACGGGAAGATCACCGTCACCGATGTCGTCGAGCCTGCGGGCGAAGGCGTAGACCGCGGAAAGAGCCGCCCGTTTTTCCGCCGGGAGCAGCCGGATGCCATAGGAGAAGTTACGTGCGGCCGCCCGGGTGAGGCTTTCACAAGCGGCGTACGCCTCAACGACTGTAGGCGGTCGCAGGGGCCCATTGACGGTCATTCGCCACCTCCGTGCCCGCTGGGCTTCGCGATAGTCCCGCCGCCAGTGACCAGCGGAGGGAGCCCGAGTCGTGCCGCACGAGCGGCCCGGCGGGCGGACGGTGTCACCGAGGCGAGGGCCACGGTCATGCCATACCGTGCGATCCGCGCCTTCGGCGCGGTGGGAGCACCACCCAGGACGTCCCAGCGGGCCCGCACGATCGCGTCCAGCGCGGCGCGGCCACCGCCGACGAACCCCGCGAGAACAAGCCGCAGCCGGCCGTTCACCAGCCCGACCAGTGGAGTGCCTTCGTCGAGGATGCGGCGTGCGCGCCGGACCTGAAAAGCCATCAGGTCCTGGAACGCGGGCCCCGCGCCGGGGCGTGCCAGATCCTGTTCACGGACCCCGAAGCTGGCGAGATCCTCACGGGGCAGGTAGATCCGCCCAGCTGTGAAGTCCTCGGCCACGTCCTGACAGTGCTCGACGATCTGGAGCGCCGTGCAGACACGGTCCGACAGGGCGACCCGATCAGGCGTGTCGACACCGAAGATCCCCAGCACCATGCGACCGACCGGATCCGCGGACAGAGTGCAATAACGCAGCAGGTCGTCGAAGGTGTCATAACGGGTGACAAGCTGGTCCTGCCGGTTGGCCGCGACGAGCCGGTGAAACGGCTCGGGATCCAGGCCGCACTCCCGGACGGTCGGCACCAGCGCCCGGTTGACTGGGAGAGTCGGCGTTCCCGCCCAGATCCGTTCAAGATCTTCTTCTAGCGTATCGAGCAGGGCGAGCCGGTCGCCGCTCGCCTCGTCCCCGATGTCATCGACGAGCCGGGCGAATCCGTAGATGGCAAACAGGTGCTGCCGCTGCCGGGCCGGGAGAATCAGCGGAGACACCGTGAAGTTCTCGGCGGAAGCCGCCCTCAGCACATCCTGAGGCGAGGACGTGAGGGCCTCGCCGCCGGGCAGCGGCGCGCCGGATGTTCCCGTCGGCCCGCCTGGCGCTGGGCCGATCGTTGCGTCGCTAGCAGTCATGCGCCTCCCCCTCGTCAGCGGTTGGGCCTGGCGCGAACCGCCGGAGCAACCCGACGGTGCGCTCGAACAGGTCAACTTTCTAGATCCATCGGGTCTCCGGCGGTGCGGGAACAGCGACAGTCGTGCCGCCGCCGGCCGGCGGAACCATCAAGGCCACCAGCGGGGGAACGCCATCTGGCGCACACCCGCGGCGCTCGCTGGTCACCACCGCGAAGCCGTCCAGCCAGCGGTCCCACGCCGGTCGCGCGGCCGGTGGACGGGGTCCCGTCCAGGTGCCATGGGCGACCCACACCCAAACAACTTACGGTAGCGACCCACCTACCCGAAGACACTCGCCAGCCGCCGGTAGAGCGGCGGCGCGGCTCCGTTTACGCGGGCGGCAAGCGACAGCCAGCGGGGCACCCACACCTCGGCCTGTCCCCGTCCAGCCGCGAACAGCATGCGCTCGGCGACAAGGCGGGCTGGTTGAGGACGTGGCCACCTTCGGACGTACGGCGCTCCACGGCGGTGGAAGAAAGAGGTGTCAACCGCCCCGGGGAAGCACAGAGTAACCGAAACGCCCCGGCCAGAAACCTCGGAACGTAGCGCGTTCGCAAACCCGACCAGAGCCGCCTTGGTCGCCGAGTAGGCAACCTCACCACGGACGCCGAGAGCGCCGGCAATGCTGCCCACCAGAAGGATGCGCCCGTGCCCGCGTTCCAGCATGGCGGGAAGCACCGATCGGACGAGCGCCATCGGCGACAACAGGTTGATGGCCACCAGCTCGACGAGAGACTCGTGGGAAAGCTGGTCGTAGGGCCCCGCCGAGCCAAGGCCAGCCGCACAGACCAGTAGGTCCAGGTCACCGAGGAGATCCTCAGCACGGCGCGTTACCATGGACTCCGACCCTAGAACAGACAGGTCGACGGCAATTCGATGCCCCTCCGTCGATGCCGCGACCTCGTCAAGCGCCACGCCGTTACGGCCGACCAGCAGGACCTGACAGTTCATCGCGGCGAGGAGCAGCGCCGCCTCCCTGCCGATACCACTGCTGGCGCCAGTGACGATCGCGGTCTTGGGCGGCCACCCCCGGTTACCGCCGAAACGGGACGGCTCGGCGACAACGTGCAAACGGCTGTCCGGAACAGTGGGACGGGCCGGTGTGTGCACAACAAAACCCTCCGGTCGCGCGGTGGTCGCCTCCTCCCGGGATGGGAGACGGTCGCGGTCAGGCCTTCGGAACCTGGGTGTCGACAGCGCTGGCGACAAACGGTCGGCCACGTTCGGCCTAGCCCTATTTCATCGCCCCACGGCCGGAACGTCCATCGTCGGCTGGGCGACACCACGCCGAAAGCCCTGTCGGACCCGTCACGTCAACGACGGATCCACACTGCAAGCACTACATGGCATCCCATCGACATTCCCCCAAAATAGGATTGCCGACTTGTAGCTCTTCTCACATCGGAACGTCGATTTTGCATCACCGACACACTGCCGCCCTTGATGTGGCTAGCCGAATTCGATCATGTCACCTGGACGTGTGCCAGCGTTTCTAAAGGTACCCCCAGGCGCTTCGACTACCTCTGTGTAGACCGAGTCGGCCCGATAGATCTCGCAACGTTGTGAGTCGGCCTCGGAACACGGCATCATCTCACGAACCGTGACAACCCGCCCGTACCTGGCAAAGACAACGGACAGCGGCAACAGCGTCCGGTACATGTAAAAACCCGCCGAAGACTCACCGTTGAAGATGAAGAGCATCCCCGTTCCGGCAGGAAGTGACGTACGGCCCATAAGCCCCCGCGCCCGCGCCGCCGGCGTGTCCGCGATCTCCGTGACAAGGGTAACTGTGCCAACCCGCACCTTCGTGGTCACCGGCGGCCCGCCGCGCGCGCCCGAACCTTCCGTCGCGGCCAGACAGACAGCGGCTCCGGCAAGCGGTAAAGCGACCAGCAGAAGCACCTGACGTGACCAGAACACCATTCGGACGCTACTCCGCCGGCAGCACAAGGTCCCCCTTACCGGTCGATTTCGCGGGGCGCCCCGTTACGCCACGATCGCCATCAGCCATCCCTGAAAACTCAGCATCCGAGAGCCGCGAGCGCGGCCTCAACGAC
Source organism: Protofrankia sp. CiT1 (assembly GCF_917627335.1). Taxonomy (NCBI): domain Bacteria; kingdom Bacillati; phylum Actinomycetota; class Actinomycetes; order Frankiales; family Frankiaceae; genus Protofrankia; species Protofrankia sp. CiT1. The sequence goes on from NZ_CAKJTP010000086.1 coordinate 12,218, forward strand.
CTCCTGCCGAACGTCGTCAGGAACCAACGGCTGGTCAACTTTATCACCGGCCACCACCGCGCCGGCCGCCCCCAGGCTGCTCCCATTGCTGGGAGTGGACGCGGCACGGGCCAGCGCTCGTCGTGCCAGCGCGGTCCCGAGGATACCGGCCTGCACGCACCCCACGGCGCAACGCGCCCGCAGAATCCGTAACTCAGTGGGATCGGGCCCAGCAAGAGCGGCGACAATCGCATCCTGATGAGATGCAATGTCACCCTTGCCGATCTGTCGATGGATCACTGACGGATCGTTGACGAAGGCGAACAGCACAGCGCCCGGCCCGGCCATTGCCTCGACCAGACCCTCGATGATCGCCCGAGCCGAAGCCGGTGGATCAACGCGCGAGAGATCCCTCACATGACCGAACGCCTCTACGAACGGCTGGACCACTGCATCCAGAATCATGTCCTTGGACGCGAAGTGGTAGTAGAGAGCGGCTTTCGTCATACCAAGCCGCTCCGCAATGTCACGAATTGATGTCCCCGCGTAACCCTGTTCGTTGAAGAGCTGCACAGCGACAGCGAGAATCCGGTCGCGCGTGTCCCCCGTGCTAGCGCGCGGTACGCGGCCGGACATCGTCGCCCACACCCCTCTCACCGGGAGGTCGGTAGCGAAGAACCTATACCCTCGCCAAGCAGACCCATATTTACTGACCGATCGGTAAACTACCCCGATCGGCCGATCACCCTGACCCGTCCATCGGCCCAGACCGGGGGGAAACCCGTGGCATCGCTCGCGCGTTGGTGCTTCCGTCACCGCTGGATCGTCCTACTGTTGTGGTTCGCCGCCCTGCTCGGCTTCGGCGGGGCCGCCTACGCTGTCGGCACCGACTACAAGAACAACTTCTCGCTCCCCGGAACCGAGTCACAGCAGGCTATCGACCTGCTCAAACACGAGTTCCCCGCGGCATCCGGAGAGACCGCCAGCATCGTGCTGCACGCCCGCTCCGGCACCCTCTACAACCCCGTGCTCGAGGCGGACGCCGCCGCGATGCTCCAGCGGGTCGCCAGCCTCCCGCATGTCGTCGATGTGACGAGCCCATTCGAACCGCGGGGCGCGGAGCAGTTCACCAGGAGCGGAACAACGGCATTCGCCACGGTCGCGCTGGATGATCAGGCGGTTGACATCCCCCGCGACGACCTCAAAGCGATCATAGACACCGCCCGCGAGGCCGATGGCGGGGCACTCCAGGTGGAGCTGTCCGGCAGCGCGGTGTCCATTGTGGAGCAGCCCCAGCAGAACACGAGCGAGCTCCTCGGTGTCGTAGCTGCCGCGATCATCCTGTTCATCGCCTTCGGGACCCTGCTGGCGATGACGCTGCCCCTGGTAGCCGCGGTCATCGCCCTCGGCGTCGGGATGGCCTGCATCGGTCTGGTGTCACATGTGATGTCCATCGCCCAGTTCGGACCGACACTGGCAACCCTCATCGGTCTGGGCGTGGGCATCGACTACGCTCTGTTCATCGTCAACCGGCACCGGATCGGCCTGCGAGCGGGCAAGACGCCGGAGGAAGCAGCCGTCACGGCTATCAACACATCCGGGCGGGCTGTCCTGTTCGCGGGGCTCACCGTGTGCATCGCCCTGCTCGGTATGTACGCCCTCGGCGTGACGTTCCTCTACGGCGTCGCGGTCTCCGCGACCCTCACCGTGTCGTTGACCATGGCGACCGCGGTGACCCTGCTGCCAGCGCTGCTCAGCTTCTACGGCATGAAGGTGCTCGGGCGGGCCGAGCGCGTCAAGCTCACCCACAAAGGCCCGGAACCCGCGCGTCCGTCCGGATTCTGGTGGCGCTCGGCGCGTCGGATCGAACGGCGGCCGGCTATGTACGCGGCGGTGTCCGCCACCCTGATTCTGATTACCGCGCTGCCCTTCTTCGCCCTGCGGCTCGGTAGCGGGGATGAGGGCAACGGCTCGCCGTCGAGGACTTCCCGGCGCGCATATGATCTTCTTGCCAGTGGGTTCGGGCCCGGTTTCAACGGCCCGTTCACCCTGGTCGCCGCGATCCGTTCCCCCGCTGACACGGAGACTCTCGACACGGTGGTGACCGCGCTGCGCGCCGAGCCCGGGGTCGCGTTCGTCACGCCACCGCGGTCAAGCCCGAACGGACAGGCCTCGACAGTGGCGCTGTTCCCAACGACCAGCCCGCAGGACGCGCGGACGGCGGCCCTGCTCAAGCGCCTGCGCAACACGATCATCCCGCGGGTGACCGCGGGCAGCGCTCTGGACGTCAAGGTGGGTGGCGCGACCGCGACCTACCAGGATTTCTCCGACGTCCTGACGAGCAAGCTCCCGCTTTTCATCGGCGTGGTCGTGGCGCTGGCGTTCAGCCTGCTCGTAGCGGTGTTCCGTAGTGTCATCGTCCCGCTCACCGCATCCGTGATGAACCTGCTGGCTGTCGGTTCGGCGTTCGGCGTGATTGTCGCGATCTTCCAGTGGGGATGGCTGGCGGGCATTGTCGGCGTCAAGGGCGGTCCGATAGAACCGTTCCTGCCAGTGATGCTGTTCGCGATTCTCTTCGGCCTGTCCATGGACTACGAGGTCTTCCTGGTGAGCCGGATGCACGAGGAGTGGCTGGTCCGCCGGGACAACCGGATCGCGGTCTCACTCGGCCAGGCCGAAACCGGCCGGGTGATCACGGCCGCGGGCGCAATCATGACGTTGGTCTTCGCCTCCTTCACGCTCGCGGACGACCGAGTGATCAAACTGTTCGGCCTGGGACTCGCGGTCGCCGTCCTGATCGACGCCTTCGTCGTCCGCGCCCTGCTGGTGCCGGCACTCATGCACCTGTTCGGGCCGGCAAACTGGTGGCTGCCCCGCTGGCTTGATCATCTGTTGCCAAGCGTATCGGTAGAGGCACCTGAGGAAATCGAGGAGATCCGCAACAGGCCAGTGCCCGCCGAAGTCATCACCCCGGCGGACGAAGACGGCGTCGCGGATCAGGCAACCGTCTCCACCCGCCTGCCACCGACCTGGCGAGCCGACAACCACGCCTGAAAGCGGCAATCACACCTGAAAACTCAGCGCGACCGGCCATAGGGGACGCGGCGCCGCGGGGCCAGGGCACGCACCTCGCCGCATCGCTCCCCCATCCATCGCCGCGCGACGCATGGGTACCCTGGCCCGCCGGCCACCGCCCCAAGGACCAGGGTGACTCCCTGCGCCGCCTTGCGACGCACGCACCCCAGCCCCGCACCTTGATCCGCGCCCCTCGTGCCGGGCGCTCTTATTTCTGGATCTTCAGCCCAGGGACTGCCAGCCGATTGCGCGGCACGGGGGCACCCCGCGGCGGCGCGGAATGCCCCCGTGCTGACGGTCCGAGGAGGACTCCTCGGACCGCCCGGTCACACCAGGTCTCGCACCCGGCAGAAGCGGTAGTTCCGCGTAGGCCACGCACTACCCATCACCTTCGGCATCTTCGGCGCGAACACGACCAGGGCGCCGTAAGCCGGCATGAGCCGCATCGGCGCGAAGTTCGCCTGGCCGCGGACCGTGGTGGACAAAGCAGTTGCCCCTCTCCGTTGGCCACCCTCCTGACAGGCACCTTACAGATACCATCCGCATCGATATAGCTACTCTAAGTAATCGGAGTGTCGCGACAGCCTCGATCGCACGAGCGCTGGCGGCGCGCCCGGGAAGCATCGTCCAGCGGTTCAGGCCAACAGCTCGAGGTCGACCACGGTGACGAGGCCAGCGGCCAGCACCCATTCGCCGAGGCGGACGATGTAGTCCGGCAACCGCCGTGCGGCCGGGCCAGGCTCATCGCGAAGCAGCCCCGGGACCCCCTGTCCGGAGAGGTTGCTGCGGACGGTGGCGAGCCGCGAGCGGACGTAGTTGTCGTCGCGGTTGACCCGACGGGCGATCTCCCGGTATGTGGCGAACGGCGCATGGTTGTCACCCGTGCGCAATCGTGGTTCACACAGCGCTACCAGCAACAGACGTTCAGTCTGGGTCAACCGAACAATAAGCTGCACTGTGTCCTGCTCGCGGGCTACCGGCTGGCGGCGGTAGTGCACCACGCCGATCCCGTGCCGCTCACCATCCGTGCCGACCGCGACGATCTGGAACTCGGCGAGGCCCGCTGAGACCGCCGTCGCCGGGGACAGGATGCGATGTGTGTCCCCGTCCGCGGTCAACACCAGGAGCGGATGACGGCCGGTGTTGCTGATGACGATCGCGCCTTCACTTTCGGCCAGCGTTCCAGCACGGCGGGACACCAGGAGATCCTGCGGATCAGCCCCGAAGGGAATGTCGCAGCCGGCGCGGCCGAACGTCAATCGCCGTCCAGCCCCGAGCGCCCACCGCCGCCCACTGGCAGTGATCCTTGCGACGACGACCAGCGGTGCCGCATCCGGTACCCCTCTTGCGACCATGCGCTCCCGTCGCCCCTCTCATCCCAACCACCCGATGAGCCTAACTGTGAACAGACCCGGCGGCTGTCATCTACAGGTCACGATCTCCGCGTGAATCCGCAGGTCAAGAAGGCCGAGCAGCTTGCCTTCCGCGGGGGAGCACCCCTGCTCCGGTGCGGGGGCGCTCTGTTCGGGCGGACGCGGGCACGGCAACATCTGTTTTGCGCCCACCGGCAGAGCACGACCGGATGCCGCGGGCGCGCCTCGGCTGGGGGGCCGAGGCGGGGGTGGCACTGGGGGGAGAAGAAATAGCCGGAAACCGGCGGGCTGGCGACGGAGGGGGTCGCCAGCCCGCCGGTACGCCGTCCGGTGCTCCAGAGCGTCTCATCACCAGCAGGCAGGGCTGCTGTGACCACCACAACCCCTGCTCGCCATGATCCGGGCAGCGATCGCGATCAGCGCGGTACTGCGGGCACGCCCAAGGCGGCCGGGATCTTCACGCATCCTGATTCCACACCCGGTTCAAGGCATTTATATCGTTTCACCCGTTCTATACCATGAGGACCCTCATGTCCGTGGTGCCGCGCGCATGTCATGCCG
>NZ_CAKJTP010000087.1:0-1726 GCF_917627335.1 Protofrankia sp. CiT1
CGACTTTGCAGCACGCCCTGGGGCGCGACCGGCGTTGAGAGTGCGAGGACAGGAACAGCAGGCGTGGCTGCGGCGGGATCCCCTGAGCCAATGGTTGTGTGCCTGCAGGCGGCCAGTAAAGGAAGGCTCATTGCCACGAGCGTAAACACCTCCTTCCAGCCGCATGTCGACAGACATGCTCCCATCGCCCCATGCCAGCGACGATTGGGCAGGTCACTCATTGGATCACCTCGTGTAATGCGCTTGGGATGCGATGCTGAAAGCAATGTCGGCCTTCTATCAATGATCGTTTTTCCGCAGCCGAATATCATTCACCGAGATCGAGTCCGGCGAATAACCGGGGAGAAGAAAGGTCAGGGAGAGCCGATCACTCTGCGCCGCGACCGGCTCAGCGAACACGATCATGCCCGTCGCGGTCTGGTTCGCCGGCACGGTCGCTGGCCATGTGCTGCCGGGCACCGGATGATGATCCAGATGACCCGCCTCCGCGAGCAGCGCGTCCGCGCCGGGAACAGCCAGGGCCGCAAGAGCTCTGTTGGCAATGGATACCTCCACGGCCGTGCTCCGGGGACCGACATCCACAGCACCGACCGTCACGGAAACCTGCCCAGAGGTCACCTCGGGTGGGGGTCCGACAAGCCGAGAGACCCGTGTTTCCGGACCCATCGCGCTACCGTGGAACAACGGGAGCATGACCACAACCGTGATGATCAAAAAGATCACACCAGTCAACGCCACGACGACGCGTGGTCGGATGGAAATCGCGCCGGGAGTTCGGGCCCGGGTTTCGAAGCTCGCCGACTTATGACCGGACCCCCCGGCCAGCTGCGGGGCACTTATCTTCCCAGTCGATTCGGATAGTACTTCAGAGGCCGCCTCAGTAACTCTCAGAACGTTGCCAGAGCTGCCCGGGAAGACGGGTGCTGTCGCAGGTTTTGCTCGTCCCGTTTCAATGGCTGACACGTGACGCTGCAGCTCCCGTAATGCTGCGGGCTCGTCGCAGCCAAATAGATCTGCCGACACGACATGGCTGAGCGGGAATGGGCACGGGCAGTCCTTCTCGATCCTAATGGGAAAGAGTTTCCTTTCCTGCCCTCTTGGGTCGACGGACCAGGCAGCCTCCCATGCGGCCTGCGCGTGTACGGACCCCAGGTACTGAGACGAAAGGATGGCGATCGTACGCTCGGACTGGCGTATTCCGGTTTGCATTCCCTCCATCCAGTTGGAGCCAGCGACGAAATCCCACTCCTGGATCAGCACACGATAACCGAAGTCTTCCAGCTGCCAGGCTATCCACCGTGCCCAGTCTCGGTCAGCTTTGGCGTAGGAGATGAAGAAATCCCGGTGTGGACTGTCATCCGCCGTTCCCCCGGCACCGTTCACAACCTGACAACTCCCGCTGTCCGTGGTCACACTCCCGCCACACGGTAACTCCTGGTCACCGCTCGACTGTACGCCATCGTCAGTTTCTCACAAGCCAGCCACAGTTATTACAGAGGGGCGCTCTCCAACAGCCAACGCGCCGCTTGCCTCGGGCCGGGGGACCCGGGCAGGCCTGTCCGCAAGGGCCCCGAACGCCTCAGAGCGACCGGCTGCGCGAGGTTGGGGCACGCACCTCGTCACGTTGTCGTCGGTCGCCACCCAACACCTCCGGTGACTCCTCCGCAGCCTCGCGATGCACGCGCCCCAACCCCGCTTCTTGATCTACGCCTCTCTTGTCGGGCAC
>NZ_CAKJTP010000087.1:2381-16904 GCF_917627335.1 Protofrankia sp. CiT1
TCTCAACCGGCCAGCGCCGGCTCAGCGTCGGACGAGACGGTTCGACCGGGCCGCGGTACGCCCATGTCGCGACGGCCGGGCAACGCCAGGCCGCCGAGCGCGCCGAGCCAGCACACGCCAGCGGCGACCAGGCAGGCGATGTGCAGGCCGCTCATGAATGACGCGTTGACATCGGCGACAAGTTGTTGGCTGACCGCCGGCGCGGCGTGGGTGGCTGTCGCGATCGCCGCGCCGACGGAGTCGCGGGCGGCGCCGGCGACCTGCGCTGGCAACGCGGCGACGCTCGTACCGGCGAGCTGGTGGACGTAGATCGAGGTGAAGACGCTGCCGATGACGGCGACACCGAGCGTGCCGCCGGCCTCCCGGGTGGCGTCGTTGACAGCGGACCCGATACCGGCCTTCGCCGCCGGCAGCACGGACAGGATCGACTCGGTGGCCGGTGCGGTGGTCAGGCCGAGACCAGCACCCATGATCAGCATCTGTGCGGCGATCCGCAGGTAGGACTCGTAGGTCGCGGACACCGCGATCCAGGCGAACGCCGTGCCGAACAGCGTCAGCCCGGTGACGACAATGACGCGGGTGCCGAGGCGGCCGGCCAGCCACGCGCCGAGCACCGATCCGGCCGCAATGGTCAGGGCCACCGGCAGGATCCGCACACCGGTCGAGACGGTGCCGTAGCCGCGGATGAACTGGAAGTACTGTGTGATCAGGAAGATGAACCCGAAAAGCGCGAAGAACGCGACGGTCACCGCGCCGCTCGCGGCCGAGAAGGCCGGCGTACGGAACAGGCTCACATCAAGCATCGGGTTCGCCCGGCGCCGTTCAACAGTGATGAACAGGGCGACGATGATCGCCGTTGCGGTGAAACCGGCGATCGTCCAGAACGACGTCCAGCCGCGGTGCGGCGCCTCGATGATCGTGTAGACGAGGAGCCCGATGCCGGCCGACGAGGTGACCAGACCGGGCAGGTCCAGCCGGGCCGCGCCGGGGTCGCTGGACTCGGGCACGAGCACGACGGCGAGGGCCGCCGCGGCCAGCGCGACCGGGACGAGGGCGAGGAAGACGCCGCCCCACCAGAAGTGAGCGAGCAGCAGCCCACCCGTGACGGGACCGACGGCGACCCCGAGGCCGGTGACCGCACCCCACACGCCGATTGCCTTGGCGCGCTCGGCGCGGTCCGGGTAGGCGTTCGTGATGACCGACAGTGTCGTCGGGTAGATGAGCGCGGCGAACGCGCCCATGACGAAACGCACCGCGACCAGCGCACCGGCCCCGGTACACACCGCCCCGACCGCGCTCGCGACGGCGAAGCCGGCGAGCCCGCCGATCAGCACCGGGCGACGGCCGAAGCGGTCGCCGATCGACCCGGCGGTGAGCACGAGCGCGGCAAAGGCCAGGTTGTACCCGTCGACGATCCACTGCAGATCGCGGGTGGTCGCGCCGAGCTGACGGGCCAGCTCGGGCAGGGCGACGTTGACGATCGTGGTGTCGAGGTTGATCGCGAACACGGCGAGGCAGACGGTCGCGAGAAGCGCGAGCCGACGGCGGGAGCGCGGGGAAGCCATCGAGAGCACATCTCCTAAAGTTGACAGCGGCAACATTGACGAGCGTGCCACCCAAAGTGGACACTGTCAACATGTTGGCTGCCATCCCCCCACGCCCCTATCACCACGGCCAGTTGCGGGAGGCGCTCGTCAACGCCGGTGTCGCACTGGCCCGAGCCGATGGCCCCGAAGCCGTGGTGCTACGGGCGGCAACCCGCGCCGCCGGCGTCTCGCACAACGCGGCGTACCGGCACTTCGCCGACCGGGACGAGCTGCTGCGCGCCGTCTGCGAACGCTGCATGAGCCAGCTGGCGCTGCTCATGGAGCAACGGATCGACGCGCTGCCCAGCGACACCGACCCGATGGTGACCGCCTGGGCCCGGCTCGACGCGCTCGGGCGGGCCTACGTGGAGTTCGCCACCACCGAACCCGGCTGGTTCCAGACGGCGTTCGCCGTGCCTCGTACCACGCGCGCCTTCGCGGCGGGCGAGGGAACAGGCGCCAGCGGGCTCGGCCCGTATGAGCTGCTCGGTAGCCGGCTCGACGAGCTGGTTGAGACCGGCGCGATCCCACCCGAACGCCGCCCCGGGGCCGAGTACGCCGCCTGGTCAGCCGTACACGGTTTGTCGACACTGCTCAACGACGGGCCGCTGCGTGACCTCCCCGATGCCGAGCGCGAACGCGCCTTGGGCGCCGTCCTCGACGTCGTCGCCCGCGGCCTGTGAGGGCCGGCACGGCCAGCGGCGGGCACCTGCGCCATGGCAGCCGCTTTCCCACGGCCACCCGACCACGCCGTCACCGTTCCGGTGGATATGCCTACCAGGAGTACGGCGGACGCGGCCACGGTGCGATCAAACCGGTACGATTAATCATTTTCCAATTTTCAGCCAAGGGACCTGACGTGGCGAACAAAGGCGGATCCTCCACATGTGCGCGCCACTGGGCCGGAGATCAGGATGAAACAGACAAAAAGGCAGGCGTCGTCGCCGGGGCCAGCCCCGGTAGGTACCGCATTGTCGTTCCGGGGGGTGGGGAAGACATTCCCGGACGGTACCCGGGCATTGCGGGAGGTGTCTTTTACGGTACGTGATACCGAGATCGTGGCGGTGGTCGGGCCCTCGGGCTCGGGCAAGTCCACGCTGCTGCGCATCGCGTCGGGCCTCACGGAAGCGTCGTCCGGATCGGTGGCGGTCGGCTCGGCCGTCCCCGGCTACGTCTTCCAGGACCCCACCCTGCTGCCATGGCGGACAGTCGAGGCGAACATCGGCCTCCTCGCCGAACTCGACGGCGTGGCGAAGGAGGAACGTCGGCGCCTGGTTGCCGACGCCATCGCGCTGACCGGGCTGGCGGGCTTCGAGCGGCACCGCCCGAAGGCATTGTCCGGTGGGATGCGCATGCGGGTCTCGCTCGCCCGCGCGCTCACCATGCGTCCGTCGTTGTTCCTGTTCGACGAACCGTTCGGCGCGCTCGACGAGATCACTCGGGAACGTCTCGGGGACGAGTTACTGCGGCTGTACACACGGGAACGTTTCGCCGGCCTGTTCGTCACGCATTCGGCGGCGGAGGCGGTCCTGCTCGCCACGAGAGTGGTCGTTCTCTCCGCTCGGCCAGGCCGCGTGCTGGCCCAGATCGAGGTGCCCTTCGACTACCCGAGGCAGAGCGGGCTGCGGTTCGACACGGAGTTCACCCGGACCGCGCAGGCCGTTTCCGAGGCTCTGCGGGAGTCGTTCGCGTGACCGCCGACAACGCCCCCCTGCCGGTGGCCCGGCCGCTGCCGCGGGTGTTCTCCCGCCTGGCCGGCGCGGCGCGGACGGCACTGCCGCCGTTCGCCGTCCTGTGTGTGGTGGTCGGGGCCTGGTACCTGGTGAGTTATGCCCTCTTCGCCCCGCGCCGACGTTTCCTGCTACCACCGCCACATCAGGTGGTGCTGGACGGATTTCTCGACTGGGCCACGTTCCACGAGATTCTTTCCGCGCTGGAGGCAACCGCGAAGGTCGCCGTCGTCGGCCTCGTGATCGCGTCAGCGCTGGGGATGACCTTCGCGGTCCTGATGAACCAGGCACGTTGGGTCGAGCGTTCGTTCTATCCCTGGGCGGTGCTGCTGCAGACCATTCCGATCCTGGCGGTTGTTCCGCTGATCGGCTTCTGGTTCGGGTACGGCTTCTGGCCCAGGACCATTGTGTGTGTCCTGATCGCGCTTTTCCCAATCATTACGAACACGCTGTTCGGCCTCCGTTCGGCGGATACCGGCCAGCACGACCTGTTCACGTTGCGGCAAGCCAGCCGGTGGCGGCGGCTTATCTGGCTGGAGTTTCCCGGCGCTCTTCCCGCCGTCTTCACCGGGCTACGTATCTCCGCGGGCCTGTCGGTGATCGGCGCGATCGTGGGCGACTTCTTCTTCCGCCAGGGGGAACCAGGGATCGGCCGGCTCATCGACGGCTACACGCGGAGCCTGGAGTCCGGGCCACTGTTTGCCGCGATCATCGTTTCCGCCCTTTTTGGTTTCGTTGTTTTCTGCTTGTTCGGCCTGGTGGCTCACCTGGTCGTCGGGCCCTGGTACGAGTCGGGGCAACGCCGGTGAGGTAATATCGCCCGCCGGGAGACAATGCCGTCGGAGAAGCCGGCCCCCCGTCCTCACATCTCGGCGATGACCCTGGCCAGAAAATCGGCGGCCTGGTCGGGCGCTGTACTGTCGATGCCGAGCCGGTTCATGGCCTCCGAATAGCGGTACACGTCCGATGGCTTGTCCAGGTAGAGCGCATTCGTAAGATACTCGGAATAGACCACATCGGACAGATCCGGTTCGGCGAAACGCAAAATGCTGAAGGCGCCACCTTCCGCGACATGGCCGCCGAAGGCAAAGGGCATCACCTGGACGATGATGTTCGGCCGCTTGGAAACCGCGATCAGCCGTTCCAGCTGGGCGCGCATCACCGCGGGCTGGCCGATCGGGCGCCGCAGAGCCGCCTCGTCCAGCACGGCCCACAGCCGGGGCGGATCCGGGCGGTCCAGTATCCTCTGCCGGCTCATCCGCATGTCGACCCGGCGTTCGACGTCCTTGACCGAAACAGCGCCCGGACCATCGCTTTGGGTAATGACGGTACGGGCGTAGTCCTCGGTCTGGAGCAGGCCTGGGATGAACTGGACCTCATAGGTCCGGATCAATGTCGCGGCGGTCTCCAGACCCAGGTAAAGCTCGAACCAGTTCGGCAGGACATCGGCGGAGGCGTTCCACCAGCCCGGCTGGGTGGACTGCCGGGACAGCTCAAGCAGCGGTGCCCGATCCGCCTCAGCGGTGACGCCGTAGAGGGTGAGCAGGTCGGCTACATCACGCTCCTTGAAGCCAACCCGCCCCAGCTCCAACCTGCTGATCTTCGATTCGGAGCTGCGGATCTCGTACCCGGCGGCCTTGCGGCTGATGCCTCGGGCCTCCCGAAGACGGCGCAGCTGAATGCCGAGCAGCATCCGGCCCACGGCCGACCCCCGGTCCGGATGCCCCGTCACTGTGCTCCCCGTGTGTGCTCAGTACCTGAGCATGATATTGATCCCCAACGGTACTCAGAGCTTACGCGCGACACCGCAGAACGCATCCAGTGCAGCGGGAGCGCTTCCCGGAGCGGGCCGCCAAAGAGAGGTCGAGACCACACCGGGCTCGAGCAGTTCGAGTCCGTCGAAGAACCGGACGATCTCTTCAACGCTGCGGTTGTAGTACCCGTGCCCATCGGGGCCTTCGCTGAGGGCCCGGACGGCCTCGTCAAGGACCACGCCATCCCCCAGAGTCAGGTAGCTGCCCGATGGCACCTCGTCGAGAAGCCGTCGCACAATCGCGTACGCCTCGTCGACGTCCGCGACATTCCCCATGATTCCTATCAGCATGAGCCCCACCGGCCGGGTGAAATCCAGGATTTCGGCGGCACCGGCGAGGATCTTCTCAGGATCATGGACGTCGGCATCGATGTAAGCGGTGGCGCCCTCGCTGGTACCGACCAGTAGAGCACGAGCGTGGAGCAGCACGAGCGGGTCGTTGTCGACATAGACGACACGCGCGTCCGGGGCGATCCGCTGGGCGATCTCGTGGGTGTTCTCCATGGTGGGCAGGCCTGTACCGATGTCGAGGAACTGGCGAATGCCTGCCTCACCGGCCAGGTGGGTGACGGCACGGCGGAGGAAGGCCCGGCCCACGCGGGCGATCTCGACAATCTCCGGATACATCTCGAAGTACCGGTCCCCGTACTCACGGTCAACTTCGAAATAGTCCTTACCGCCCAACCAGTAGTTCCAGACCCGGGCCGAGTGCGGCTTGGTGATGTCAAAAGTGGGGGGCGGGTAGTCGCTCATGAAAGTGACTCCATCTCCGGGACGGTCGGTGGCGTCGCGCGGGGTGGCCGTGAGCTTCGAATGTCGCTGCGGCGCATGGCGGCCGCAGGCTCCAGAGCTCGCTACTTCAGGGAGATCGACCTGTCCAGGAAGTCATTGGTCACCAGATCCGCCGGTCTCAGCCCCGGTTTGGGCTTGGTGCCCCTGGCCTCGAAGACCGGCGCCAGCCGGTCGATGAGCCGCTGGACACGGGCGGTGTCAAAGCTGCCCAGCACCCCGTCAGTCCCGTTGGCGACCAGCCCGAGTTCTTTCAGCTTCGTGTCGGCATCCGCGAGCAGACCGGGCGAAAGAGTGAAGCCGCTGGTGTCCAGCGAACCGACGACCGTGAGCAGGAGCTGGTTGGTCGGACCAGGGTCGGCAATATAGTCACGTTGTGCCCGTTGGAACAACGGCACGAGTTTGGCCAGGCAGGCACGGTTGGCCGCCAGCTTGTCCGGCCGGACGGAGAGCTGGGCCCGGTACACCGGGTACTCGTCATGGAGGAGCAGGTATCTCACTGGCTTGTCCCACGCCTTGACATCGTGTTCAAGCTGGTATGGCTCGTAGGTCACGAACCCCTGCTGCGCAATCTTGCCGTCGGTGGCGACAAACCGGTCAGGGGTGCCTTGGTAGGAGGTGTCGACCTGCGACCTGTTCAGTAGCCCCTCCCGGATGAAAACATCCGGGTAAACAGTCCCGCTCTCGCTGGCCAGCACCGTCACCCCCGCCCGGTGGATATCGGCGACGCTGGCGAAGTTCCAGTCCGGATTCCCCCACAGAAGAACCTGCGGGTTCTTCTCATAGATCGAGAAGACCGCCACTGTCGGCGCCTTTCCCGAGTTCTGGATCGCCTCGTCCGTGCCGACGTCGCCGACCAGGATGCTGTCGTCCTGAGCGAGCAGGGAGGACGTCGGCTGGAAGCCGACCGCCGGGCCACCAGCCCGGATCTCGAACGTGACGCCGGTAGCGCCGAGCGGGCCGGTGATCCGGTTCTTGTTCCTGTCGATCACCGGGTTCGGCCCGAGGAGCTGGTAGGCGAACCCGTAGTCCGCACCCGGCCACCACGGCTCCTGGAAAACCACGGTGTCCGGGCAGATCCCCTTCAGCGGCGTGCCGTATCGGGACGCGGCCGTTGATCCGGCACCGGATCCAGCGTTGGCCGAAGCCCGCGCGGCTGGTTCACTTCCCCCGCTGGAGCATGCGGCCAACATCAACATCAACGCGACGGCATACCCACGCATGGTTACGGAAGGGCGACGGAACCCTGATATGCGCACAAGAACGGATGCTCTCAGACCGCGCGCATCACCGCTATAGCGGGATCGGGTTACGGTCGGCATTTTTCCCGTCGGAGATGCCCTGTAGTGCCGAGCGCGCTGGGAGCACGTTCGAGACGAGAGGCACACAGGTTTTCCCGGTCAGGCACGAAGCGCCCTGCCTGCACCGCGCCGTCAGACCCTGGACAGCCTGCTACCGCGCATGGTCACGAGAGCGGTGGCACACGGCCTCTCCGCCGCCCCAGCGGGGAACAACCGGCTCGCCAGCTCGCCAGCCAAGGATGTGAATCCCATGTTCCTGGGTCACCAGGGAACAACATCGAACTCACATCCTTCGGCACTACCGCGAGCTGCTCAGCCGAGGGCCGCGATGGCCTCGTTGAAGCTCTTCGACGGACGCATGATGGCCGCGGCCATGGTAGCGACGGGCTGGTAGTAACCCCCGATGTCGGCCGGCGAGCCCTGAACCGCGAGCAGCTCGTCGACGATGGTCCGCTCCTGCGCGGTGAGCGTCTTGGCCAGGCCGGCGAACGCCTCCGCGAGACGGGCGTCATCGGTCTGTGCGGCCAGCTCCTGCGCCCAGTAAAGCGCCAGGTAGAAGTGGCTGCCGCGGTTGTCGATGCCGCCCAGGCGGCGGCTGGGCGACTTGTCCTCGTTGAGGAAGGTGGCGGTCGCGCGGTCGAGGGTGTCGGCGAGCACCTGAGCGCGTGCGTTGCCCGTCGTCTGCGCGAGGTGCTCGAAGCTGACCGCCAGCGCGAGGAACTCGCCCAGGCTGTCCCAGCGCAGGTAGTTCTCCTTGAGCAGCTGCTGGACATGCTTGGGCGCGGAGCCGCCGGCGCCCGTCTCGAACAGGCCGCCGCCGTTCATGAGCGGGACGACCGAGAGCATCTTGGCGCTCGTGCCAAGCTCCAGGATCGGGAACAGGTCGGTCAGGTAGTCACGCAGCACGTTGCCGGTGACCGAAATCGTGTTCTCGCCTCGACGGATCCGCTCCAGGGAGAACGCGATCGCGCCCGTCGGCGCCATGATCTCAATCTGAAGTCCCCGGGTATCGTGCTCAGGCAGGTAGGCCCTGACTTTCTCGATCAGTTTCGCGTCATGCGCACGGTTCTCATCGAGCCAGAACACCGCCGGGTCGCCGGTGGCGCGGGCACGGGTGACGGCGAGCTTCACCCAGTCCCTGATCGGCGCGTCCTTGGTCTGGCACAGACGGACGATGTCGCCAGCGCCAACCACCTGCTCCAAGAGCACGGTGCCGGCCGCGTTGACGGCCCGTACCGTGCCCGCGGTGGGAATCTCGAAGGTCTTGTCGTGGCTGCCGTACTCCTCGGCCTGCTGTGCCATCAGGCCGACGTTGGACACCGAGCCCATCGTCGCGGGGTCGAAGGCGCCGTTCGCCCGGCAGTCATCGATGACAACCTGGTAGATGCCGGCATAGCTGCTGTCGGGAAGAACCGCGAGGGTGTCCGCCTCCTGGCCGTCTGGACCCCACATGTGACCGGAGGTACGGATCATAGCCGGCATGGAGGCGTCCACGATGACATCGCTGGGCACATGCAGGTTGGTGATGCCGCGGTCGGAGTCGACCATCGCCAGAGCGGGGCCGTCGGCCAGCTCGGCGGCGAAGGAAGCCTTGATTCCTTCGCCTTCGGGCAGGGGTTCCAGGCCCTTGAGGATGCCACCGAGCCCGTCGTTCGGAGTCAGCCCTGCCGCGGCAAGCGTCTCACCGTGGGCGGCGAAGGTCCGCGGGAAAAAGGCCCGCACCACGTGGCCGAAAATGATCGGGTCGGAAACCTTCATCATCGTGGCCTTCAGGTGTACGGAGAACAACACGCCCTCGGCCTTGGCACGGGCGATCTGCGCCACCAGGAACTCACGCAGCGCGGCCACGCGCATGACGGAGGCGTCCACGACCTCGCCCGCCAGCACCGGTATGGACTCACGCAGGACGATGACAGCGCCGTCCTCACCCACCAGCTCGATGCGCAGCGAGCCGGCTTCGGTGATGACTGTGGACTTCTCCGTGGCACGGAAGTCGTCAGCGCCCATGGTGGCAACGTTCGTCTTCGAATCGGAGCGCCACGCGCCCATCCGGTGCGGGTGGGTCCTAGCGTAGCTTTTCACCGACGCGGGAGCACGGCGGTCGGAGTTGCCCTCGCGTAGCGCCGGGTTGACGGCGCTGCCCTTGACCTTGTCGTAACGGACGCGGATCTCCCGCTCCTCGTCGGTCTTCGGGTCATCCGGGTAGTCCGGCAGCGCGTAGCCCTGCCGCCGCAGCTCAGCGACCGCCGCCTTCAGCTGCGGCATCGAAGCCGAGATGTTCGGCAGCTTGATGATGTTCGCCTCAGGCGTCTTGGCCAGCCCGCTGAGCTCGGCGAGCGCGTCGTCGACACGCTGGGCCTCCGTGAGATACTCGGGGAAGCTGGCGATGATCCGCCCTGCCAGGGAGATATCGCGGCTTTCGACTCTGACACCGGCCACCTGGGCGTATGCCTGGACCACAGGCAGGAACGAGTACGTCGCCAGGGCCGGGGCCTCGTCAGTGTGTGTATAGATGATGGTCGAATCAGTCACCGATACTCCGCTTCGTGTCTACTTCGTCTCGCTATCATGGTATGTTCCGCTCGCCTCTATACCCTGATAACGGATACGGGTGTGTACTGGTGGTCACCGGCGTGCCGACAAGCCGACGAGCATCGGCTTCGGACGTCGGCTCGGAGCCTCCACCTGGGCATGCCGCTGCGCTCCTTGATTCCTGCCACACCGACGGGGTCCACGTCCCCGCAACCGTATGTGTCGGACTGATCGCATAATATTGACCGATCGGACAATCGGTTGGGACGTTAATAGCAAGTTCTGTCTGCTGGTGTGGGCTGACAGCCACGCCGATGACCACACTGGCCGTCGGCCTGTACACGGTGGCCCTGCTGTGGCTCCCCCGGGGATGCGTCATCGCCAGTGATGGGGGGCTCCGTCACCGACGCGACCGACGCGACCAAACTGATCGATTGCGGGCAGGCGGCCAGGCACATGGAGTCAACCAACGTCGCCCTCACTCGCCTGCGGGTACGTCCGGGCAGCCCGGACCTCCTCACGTCGCTGGCCGGTCACCCGATGCGGGCTGGCTTTCACGATACGAGGGAGCAACGCAACGGTAACGAACGCTCAGGCGTGTCGGTGACACGTCGCCAGGTAGCTCCGATGGCCAGCGACCCGCGGGAAGGGATGCACGGTTCGCCCCGGTCGCCTTGCCCGGCTAGTGGTCGGCGCTGGAAGTCCTTCGGGGGTTGTCGGATGCCAGGTGGATGCGTCGCGAGGCGGAGGAGGCCCCGGTAGCGGTGTTCTACCGGGGCCGACGACAACGAAGCGAGGCGCCGGCTGGCGCCGGCAGGCCCTGGATGAACTTCCGGCGCCGACCACTAGAAACCCCGCATTCCGCAGGCATCCTGACGGGCCGGCTCCAGGTCAGGAGCGGGAGTATCGAACCAGCTGCTGTCTGCTCCGGACAACAGCGTGCCGGCGGCCAGCGACGAGACGGGCTGGTGGGCTGACGGGAAAGTCAGCGCGGCGACCGGGGCGGGCATCGGCTGCGCGGCGATGCTGATCCCAGGCGGAAGCGGCGGTGGGGATCCGGTGCCCGGGTCGATCGGCGTGCCCGCCATGGCGTCGATAGCCGGCCGCGTCGGTATCCCGTCCAGATCGCGCAGCTGGATCTCCAGGTAGGAGCCCAGCCGGGCACGGTAGTCACGTTCGAAGGCCAACAATTGCTCAACCTGGTCTTCCAACCGGCGCTTGTCGTCGGCAAGGCCTCCGAGCTGCTCGGCAACGTACGCGCGGGCCTCATTGACAATGCGCTCCGCGTCGGCATGGGCGTCCCGGCGGGCACGCTCGCACGCGTCACGGGCCTGCTGCGACAGCTCGTCGGCGGTGCGCTGCGCCAGCATGAGGGTCTGGGTGACACGCCGCTCGATCTCGCTGTCCAGCTGGGAGCCTGGGACGTGGGCCGCGGCCTGGGCGGCGGCCGGCTGGGCGGCGGCCAGCCGGGGAGCGGGAGGTTCACCTGCCGAGGCCTGAGTCACCTGAGCGCTCCGCTGCTGTGCCTCCTCCAGCTGCCTGCGCAGTTGCTGGTTTTCCTGCAGCAGCTGTGCGGGAACGGCGGAACTGCCGCCGCCAGCGCGGCGGGCCTCGTCGAGCTGCCTGCGTAAGTCGGTGTTCTCGTCCAGGAGTCTCGTGAGTTCGTCCTCGACATCGTCGAGGAAGGAGTCGACCTCGTCCTCCTTGTAGCCGGTGCGGAACCGGGTCGGGCTGAATACCTTGTTCTGTACGTCCCACGGGGACAGAGCCATGTCGCCTCCTCATGACGCGGCATCGGCCGCTTCCCCGAATACCAGCGCCGCCCGCACGGTCATCAGGACCGCCACGGGTCAGGCACCCTTCCCGCGGCTGCATAACGGGTCGTGGTGTCCCGGTGAGGACGGGAGCGCTGCTGCTACGGGGGGGGAGCGGCATGCCCCGCACGCCTCACCGGGACAGTTCTGACCGTAACGGGCTTCCACTCGGCCCGGCACCCCCACCTGGACACCCCCACCTGGACGGCGGCGGGCTCACGGCGATGGTGATACCGCCGGCATTTCCCGTAGCTCCAAACGGAGATATCCGTCTGGAGCTGGCGGTGGCTCGCTTGCGGCGAGGCTGGCGTACGCACGAAGTCAGGACTTGTTCCCCGCCTGGTTCTTTGTCATCATCGTCAGATCGTCAGATCGGAGTCCACTGAAAGGACTTGAGAACGCGCGCGGCCACCACCGAACAAATTGCGGAAATCGAGGCACCCGCCACGGAGGAGAAACAAAATGAGCGAAAAAATGTGCACGTCCTGCGGCACATTAATACAGGACAAAAATGATCAATACTGCTCGCGTGAGTGCGGGAGAGCCGGCCATGGCGGCTCGACACCCGTTGCATATCTTGATTTCCTGGAGAAGGAAAACGACAAAAATGATGTGATAGCCACGCTTGTCCAGCTGTCAAAAAAGTCGGGCTGGCAACGCCTCGAAGCATCCATCGACAAGGATGGAAAAATCGGCGGATACTGCATGCTGCCACTCAGCGGGGAGAAAATAAACACGGCCGCGGCACGCCGGAGTGGAAAATACCCGAACGTCATCGGCCCCCTTGTGAATCTGCTCATCCGATCCGGATGGAAACGACTGGAGATCCGCCGGGAACCGGGATACGCTCCCGGCGGCTTCTGTGAGCAGGCGGACGGCAGTCCCGTGTATATCCTGGCCACGCACCTACAGCCGTGACCCGCTGCTTGCCGCCGGCATGGGTGGCCGCTCGAAGGCATCCTCGGCCCCCGCCCTCGCGGCGGCTACGCGGACAGCCCGCGGGCCCAAGGGCCGCGGCGGCGATGTCCGGCTACGGCCGGACAGCCCCCAACCGGCTCCCGGCATTGCCGCGGCCATCACGATCGACGGTCGATCCGTTCCCCTCCTCCCCTCCTGTGGGCCGGACTCGGTCCGCCACCGACGAGGCGTACTCCATAGCGATCATCCCCTAGGCCGGTAGGCCGGACGGGCACATCCCTTGACGCGTTCCGGGTGGCATCGATCATCCCTTGCGCCGGCGGGCCGAACGGGTCATGAACTGACCTGTAGCACGCAGCATGTGATCATCCCTGCTGCCGGTGGGCCGAGCCCTCTCCGGTCTGGGTTATGGTGCGGGGGGATGCCTGCGCATCACTGCACTGGGGTGACCCACCAGTCGGTGGGCCTTCCCGCATCGACGTGCCCCGCGTCACCGTCCGAACTGGACGGATCGGTCTCACGGGCGCTCCACGGGCGTTTTCTGTCTCCCCCCTATCGGAGGCGACAGCGAACCGGGCAATGGCGCGCGCGGTGTTCACGTCACGATCCATCGACAGTCCGCAGGCGGTACAGTGGAACACCCGCTCGGACAAGGCCAGCGTGGTTTTTGCCGTACCACAGGCCGAGCAGGTCTTATTCGATGGATATCCATAGTCGACAATGGAAATCCTACTGCCATACCAGACGGTCTTGTAATCGAGCTGCCGGCGCACCTCGCTGGGAGAGATGTCGCGGAGCACCCGGTTGAGAGCCCGTCTGGGCCGGCGGCCCGCCCCGGCTTTGCTGCCGGTCCCCCGAGCCGGGTGGGTCATGCCGGCGGCCTGCAGGTCCGGCACTGCCACCATCGCCCAGCCGGTCGCGAGGCGTTTCGTCAGGCGATGCATATCCGTCGACCGGCGGGCCGCTTCCAGGTGCTGCAGGCGTGCCAGCCGGCGCTGTGCCTTCCCGCGTCGCCGGGAGCCCTTCATCGTCCGGGCGACGGTGCGGAACGCCTTCGCAAGCGCGCGGGCATGCCGGGCTTGCGCCCGGTGGGTGAAGAGCCGCTCGCCCGTGGACAGGGTGACAGGAGAGCGGGGCCCGAGGTCGATCCCGACCGTGCCAGCGGCCCGCTGGGCACGGTTCGGCGCTGGCAGCGCAATCCACTCACGGACCAGCACGCTCGCGTACCAGCGATGTGCCCCCCGCGAGACCGTCACCGACTGGATGACACCAGATCTGCGATCGAGCGCGCGCATCAGCCGTTTCAGGCTGTCGTGGGTACGGACCTCACCGATCCGCGGCAGCAACAGCCGCCGGGTGGTGACCGGTCGGATCGTCGGTCTCCTCACGTCATGGTGCAGCCGGAAACTATCCCGTGAACGGCCCTTCTTCTTGAAGCGGGGGCAGCCGACCCGGCGTCCCCTACGCCGGCCCGCCAACGAGTCCAGCCATGCCTTCCATGCCATGTCCGCGTCGAGGAATGCTGACTGAAAGGCATATGTCGAAACGACGTGCCACCACGGGCATACGCCCGCGACACCCTGCCGATCATCGCCCTTGACCTTGTTGAGCGCCTTCTGAATAGCCGGCTTGGTAGGCGTGGGAACCCTGGCCTGCCGGCGGGCGTCTTCCTCGGACGCGCCCGCCGCCACCAATGCGGCAACCGTGCCCTTCCACTGCTCCCGTGCCGCCATCTTCACGGCGAGCGCATGATTGAACGCCCATCGCGCGGCACCCGCATGCTGAGCGAGTGTCAATTCCTGGGTTGGATTGGGATCAAGAGTGACACGGTAAGCACGCAGGATCTCGACGGGCTCAGTCACCTTAGGACTCCGCACGGGCTGGTGGCCTCACACCTACAGCCTGTCCTAGAAGCGACATGTCGGATAGCTCCAAACGGAGGTCTCGCTAAGGAGGTCTCCGGGCAGAGACGGCGAACAGCCCCAGAACCGGACACACTGCCGATATCGGGGGCTGGACCCGGCTGGTGAACGCCGCTAT
>NZ_CAKJTP010000087.1:17093-17964 GCF_917627335.1 Protofrankia sp. CiT1
ATCCTGCGTCCGCAGCGGGACGCCTCAGGAGTAAAGCGGGTACCGTCGTCAGCGACCTTGACAAACGACAGGCAGTTGTTCATCTGACCGAAACTCGCGGTCATGTCGAGGGGTGCGGGCAGCAGGCCGTTGGCGTTGTAGTCCCGGACGGCTCGAAAGCCGTGGATGAACTGCTGCCGGGTGGGACAGCCGCCAGCCTCCTGTAAACCGCGGATCATCATATCCGCGGAGATCCAGCCGGACAGCGCGCCGCCGTTGGTCGAAGGCTGCAGCTGCGGGGCGTACATATCCATAGCGTGCAGGAACTCCCGGTGCGCGGGAGCGTCCAGCTCGAACGGGGTGGCACCGAGGAAATAGGAGGTTCCGGCGAGCTGCTGGCCGTACTTCTGGAGCAGGCTCTGGTCGTAACCGGGTGAGAACGACATAACGACTTTCAGCGGTACGCCCGCGTTGCGGGCGGCGATGACGGCCTGGTCAAGGGTGTCCGGGGAAGCCAGCGCAACCAGGCTGTCGGCACCGCTGGCCTTGATCTGGGCGCCGAGGCGATCCACATCGATCGATGGGCTGACCTCTATGGAAGAGGCGATCCGGACACCGGCGGCGCGCAGGCTCGCGCTCACTTTCTCCGCGATGCTGCGCATGGTCTCGGAGAACGCGGTCCGCAGAATGAACGCGGTCCGACCACCTTGAGAAATAGTGTAGTCACCCCAGGTGGTAGTCGATCCTGGGCCGATGAAGCTGAGATAGGTGAACATGTTGTCATCGGCGGTCCATGCCGGTTCCAGAGCCGGGCCGGTCACCGGGATGCCCTGGTCATGCAGGAACGATGCGGACCCGGTCGCGGCCCCGGTGGTCTCGATGATCCCGAAGA
>NZ_CAKJTP010000088.1:0-2577 GCF_917627335.1 Protofrankia sp. CiT1
CCCCCTATTGCCGGGCGCTCTAAGCCAGGCGGTAGCCCGTGCCAAGCAGGCCTACCGGTCCTGCCGGTACACAGAACTAATCACTGTCCTTCCCAACGTCCTGTTGTCCGTCGACGTGGTGCACAACGCCGGTCATGACACCGAGGCAGCGCTGGAGTCCTTGCTCGCCCAGGCCTACCACGTGGCCGCGTAACTCATGACCACACGCCGAATAGCCACGTTCAGTCCAGTTGATCGAGGTTATATCGAATCGTCTGGCCACTCGGATGCTCGGAACCGTAGACGGCCTCGGCGATCGCCAACGCCCGCAGCAACAGCGGAAGAGCCTCACCAGCCCGACCCAGGGCCCACAACGCCAACCCCAGGTTATTCAGGTCGGTAGCGACCTCGGGATGATCGGGGCCGTAGACGGCCTCGTCGATCGCCAACGCCCGGTGGAACAGCGTCAGTGCCGCAGCCGGCTGGGCGTGTTCCTGCAGGTAGGTCGCGGTCCGGTCACACAGCCAGGACAGGCCGTCAATCGTGGCATCATCCGCGCCGGTATGCCCCAGCACGGCGATGACATGTGGGAGATAAACCCGCCACACCGGCCAGGCCTCCGGGTTCCGCATGATGTCTTCGGGCAGGATGCCGCGCAGCAGCCGCACCAGAGTCCCGGCCCGCGCCGTGCGCACCGTGGGGCTCATGGCCCGGCGGGTCGCCGCCTGCACCAGCCGGTGCACATCCACCATATCCTGATCACGGCGGGCCAGGCTGTACCCCACCAGCGCGCCGGTCGTCGCCGCCCAGCGCGCCCGGTTACCGGCCGCGTCCTTCAACGGTCCGTCGTCGAACCTGGCCGGCTCCGCGAACAGACCGAGGGGAATCTTCTCCGGGTCGCACAACGCCCACAGCTCCAACAGCTCCACCGCGGCCGGACACTCACCACGCAACCGCTGGAGCGACAACTCCCACAACACCGCGACCGTCATCCCCGGCCGGTCGGTCACCTCCCCCTCCTCCAGCATGTCACCGAGCTGACCGGCGAGGAGGTCGGCGTACTCCCCCGGTGGGGTACCGGTCTGATCGAGATATCCCGCGGCCTGCTCCACCGCCAACGGCAGATCCCCCAACAGGGCACAGATCCGATCCGCGACCACCGGATCCATGGCCGGGAACCGGCCAGCCAGCATGGCCATCGCCTCCCCCCGCGGCAGCACCGGCACCGTGACGGTCGTCCCCAGCGCGGTCAAACCCCGCCGCCGGGAAGTCACCAGCAGCCGGCCCGCCCCCGGCGACGGCCGCACACCCTTGATCGCACGGATCGCATCGGGGTCGTCGGCGTTGTCGAACACCAGCAGCGACCGGGGCAGACGTGCCCACGCCGCCACCACCACCGCCGGCTCCGCCTCAGCGGATAACCCCACCACCGGGGCCAACCCAGCCAGAAAGCCGCCGATCAGCTCCGGCTGCTCCGCCGGCACCCAGCCCACCCGGTCAAACAACTGTGCATACCGGTGGATGTACTCCACCACCAGCGCGGTCTTCCCCACCCCACCCATCCCCGCCACCGCGGTCACCGCGACCGACCCCGCCGCCGCCAACCGGGCATGCAGCTGATCGAGCAACGCGTCACGGCCGACGAAATGCGCCAACCGAGCCGGCACACCCCCCATCACGGGGAGATCCGGCGGGAAGACCGGAGCTACTCCCACTCCCACCCCCGCACCAACAGCCGGCCCGACAGCAGGTCGAGCACCCGGAAAAACCGGCTCCGCATCCGGCGGGCCAGGTGGAAAGTGCGCGGCTGCCACGACCCGGTCCCGGGCCGTCTCCTGCTCCACCCCGAACAAGTCCACCGCCGCGATCGGCCCCAACAGCCCCGGAGGGTCGCAGTCCTCCACCCGGAACACCACCAGCTTCCGCCCCCGACCGAGTGGATCATTCCGCCAGGCCGCCTGCCACTCCGCGGACGCGAACCTCGACGCCAGATAGTCCGTGGACAGCACCACGGCCATCCGTGTGGACGAGAGCGCCCGGTGCATCTCATCGACAAAATTCGACCCCGGACCGAAGTCCCACGCCTGGATCACCACCCGGTAACCGGTGGCATTCAACGTCCAGGCAATCCACTCCGCCCAGGCGCTGTCCTTCCCCGTATACGACACGAAGAAATCCGGGCTGGTAACCTCGCTGCCCCCACGGTCACCCACCCAGCATGCCACCATCACCCAACACGGCAGAAACCAGCCGATCAGCCACCATCGGCCGTACCCGCCGCACACGTTCAGCGTGCTGATCCCGACACCGGTCCGGGCATCGAGCGGTGAATCTGACAGCAACCGTCGACAGCAACGCCAGCGAAGCCCGACGGATCTTCATGAACATCACAAAAAGACTTTTCATCCGGCAGGAAGCCGGACACGGAGAGCCGGTCGAAACGGTCGGGGCGGGCGACAAGGAGGGTGGCCCAGCAGTCGACGACCGCGGGCTCGGCTGCGCTTGTCTGGGCCTCGGCGGCGACGGCGCGCACCAGCGGCGCGACCACTGACGGCGCCACGCCCAGCGCCCGCGCGATCCGCTTCGAGCGGCTTAGAG
>NZ_CAKJTP010000088.1:3140-7665 GCF_917627335.1 Protofrankia sp. CiT1
CCTTCGCCGCGCAGCCGCGACACCCGTCCAAGGAAGTCGTCATCGCCCATGACCACCGATCGTAGCGACGTTCCCGGGCGGCCCCGCCTCGCTGGCGTTATGGGCAGGAGACCAGAGTGACTACGCTGCGGCGCGGTTTGCCTCGTCGGCGAGTGAGACCGCGAGGAGGCGGGTCAGGGCGGGCGTGTCCTGGGTGTCGAGCATGGTGATGTACCCGGGTCGCTGGGTGACCTGGAGTATGGCGGGAAACCCGAACCTGCGGATGGTTTGGTAGGCGATGATCGCGCGGCCGGTGCGGCCGTTGCCGTCGGAGAATGGGTGGATGCGTTCGAAGGCGACGTGTCCGCCGGCTATCGCCTCCAGCAGGGCCTCGTTGTCGAGGTTGGCAGTTTGCCGCTCAGCCTGGTCGGCCCACTGGAGCATGAGTTCTGGGACGCGTGCGGGTGGTGCGGGCTGCCAAGAGGCACCGGTGACGATGTTGCTGGAGGTCTTGTACTGGCCGCGGTCGTGGGCCAGGTGGTCCATCAGCGCCGTGTGCAGGTCCCGGACCAGGTCGGTGGTCAGGGGTTCGTCGTCGGCGACAGCCTGCAGGATGCGGGCGAGCGCCTCGTAGTGGTTGGCGACCTCGTACAACTCGCGCACCGGCGTGCCGGCCACGGGCACCCGTTCGTCGACCAGCAGGGTGATTGTGTCGGCCAGGGTGAGGGTGTTGCCCTCAAGCGCCGCGGAGTGGTGCGCCAAGCGCACCAGCACGTCCTCGGCGTAGTCCGGCGATAGGACGCCGGCGCGGGCGACCTCGGCGAGGAACTCCTGTCGGGTCCAGGTCACAGCCGGGTCCGCGCCGCATTGATCAGGGCGATCAGGTCGGGCAGGGGGGTGTCCTCGTACCGGCTCACGGCGCGGGCCTCAAGCACCCCGGCATGGATGGTCACCTCGACCGTATCTCCGGGGCCGACGCCCAGAGCACGCAGTTCGGCTGGGCTGATCGTGATGCCCGCCGAATTCCCGATCGTGACGACTTTCTTTCGCATACGAACAGGGTACGTCGCAGTACGAACCCGCTGTGGTGGCGTCCGCCGCCCGGCGCGTCGACGCCGCCCTGCCTGCGCACGCACGAGCCCAGCGACTGGACGAAGGCGCGCATGGGCGAACGATCTTGCCGCTCTCGGCGGGATCGTCGACCTCCACGGCACCGTCCCCATCGAGGCGGCCAGCTCCTCGGCTACCGGCTCTCTCCGCGCCGGGCTTCCTTGTAGTCCTTGACAAGTTCATCGATCTCGGTCTCGTCGAGCGCCAGCATTTCGTCGAGTCGCGCCGCCGCAGACCTCAGCGCGGCGATCTCAGCCGTGAGGTCGGTCCTTGTCGGGATGAAGAACCCCACCGTCCGGCCATGTCGCGTTACCGCGATCGGGTGGTCGGCTGCGATGTAGTCCGCGAGTCCGGCGCGGAACTCACGGATCCCCACCTTCGTCGTGACCATGCGACCCTCCTTGTGTATCTGCGTGTACACAACAGTACGCCGCCTGCCCGGTCTTCGCCATGTCCACGGATGCCGGTGGCCCGGGCGTAGCCTGGCGTTGGGGTGCGCTGGCGGTGACGAGACACGGGAGTCGGCACGACCGAGTTGCACGGCGTGCGAGCAGACGTGCTGTCAGGCGTGGCTCACCATGCCGACCCTGCCCGCAGCGTCATTTGACGGTGCCGCTGGCGGTGGTCTCGCGTTGGGTTGAGGTTCGCGGTCATCGGCGACGCCACCTCCGCGGACGAGCATACGATTTTCCATGATCGAGTCCGTGTGGCCCGTCCCGGCAGGCCACGCTGGTGGCAGCGCCGGACGCGGTGATGCGATGGTGCCCGTGTACGGCTGGTCGCCTACAGGGAGGTTCGAGTCCTGACCGCGGATGGGATATTCGGTTTGTCGGGGGCGGCAGCGTGAGCGCCGTCGGCGATGATCACGGCCACGAGACGGGCCAAAGCGTCCGGAACCGCCAAGCCTCCAGAACGCCTGTTCGATTCGGCAGATGATGTGGATGTCGGCGCGGTCACTGGGCATTGCCCCTGGTCAGAGCCCCGGTAGCGACCGGCCGGACAGTGATTTCAGGGCCAGCAACCAAGATCAATAGATTCGGATGCTGGTACATATGGCCGACCACTTTGCCACCGTGCGAACCCTGGCGAGCGACCTGATCCAGAGCGCCGTCCTGTAGCAGTTCCTGATGATCGGCCAAGCGGCCGGGCGAGTCTCGCCCGAGATCCGCGCGTGCTGGCGCGGACCTACTGGCTGGCTGCCCCTCCTCGGCGCGACGGCGGCCTGAGCACAAGGAGGCATGCGGCCGCGGCCCAGACCGGGACACCGGCCGTTGGCTGGAGGTCCACGAACGCTGGGCCTACGACAATCGCGCCTGCGTCCAGCGCCTGCGCCGGCTGGTATGTCTGTGTACCGACTGCCACACCGCGACCCACTTCGGCCTCGCAATGCTGCGCGGCCGGGACAGCGAGGCGCTGGATCACCTATGTCAGGTCACCGGGCTCACCGAGGCGCAGGCGCACGAGCACGTGGATGCCGCCTTCGAACTCTGGACCCAACGGTCCACCACGACCTGGGCTCTTGACCTCAGCATTCTGGCCGCAGCTGGGATCACTGTCGCGCCGCCACCGCCGCCGTCCGAACGGTCCAAGTCCAGGCCCTGAATTGCCACAAGTGATCAACGCGCACCCGCGGAAGCTTCGCCCCGTCTTGTACCGTTTCCGCACGGGTAAGGATCGCGGCACTCCAGGTGATAGCGATGATCTCCTGGTCGGCGGCATACAGCAGGTAGTCGCGCAGGACACGGGAGTAGAGCACGTTCGCGTCGGCGAGAACGATCCGGATCAGGTCGGTCTCGTCGGTGGTGGCGCTCATTCGGTTAGGGCCTGTCTGATGGATATTGGCCGAGGTCGTTCTGCACGGCTGCCAGGTCTGCGAGTGCCTCGCGCCGCCGCGGGCGCTCGGTCTCCAGGAACGCCCGGATCGACGAGACACGCACGCGGTGGTGCGTGCCGACCTTGCGGTACTCCAGCAGGCCGCGGTCCATGAGCTTGCGGACCTGGGGACGTGACATCCCCAGCAGCACCGCCGCCTCGGTGGGAGCCACCTCGGCGGTGCGGGAGGCCACGACTACCCCCGTCCTCCTCACGGGCCCAGGCCAACAACTCAGCCGCCGGCTGTACCCGCTGGCCGGCTCGAACCGGCTTGGTCTGGGCGGGACCAGCAACGCCGGCAGTCGGCCCGACGGTCTCGCGCTTGGCCGCATCCGCCATCACGACGAGCGCCGTGCGGTCCTGCTTGTTGCCGGCGACAAGGCCGGCCAGTGGTCAGCCTGGTACGAAAGAGAGATTCCGCTCGCCGAAGCCCGCTACGCCCTCGACCTCAAGGAACGTGACGCGTGAGCACCGCCCACGGATACGATAGAGACGGCTTCCTCGCCGAGTTCTTCCCCGACGAACACAACCGCCGCGAGGTCGAGGCAGGGGCGGGACGGCTCGTGGCGGAGAACCGCGCACATCGGCTCGCCGAGATGCGTCGACGCTTGGGCCTCAACCGCATGCACGTCCGACAGGAACGTGTCTCCTCGCGTCGCACGGTGGTCAGCGCGCCCACGAACGGCCAGCGTGTCACCATCGTGGGCGTCAGGCCTGCGCCGGAGACCCTCGAGGACGCAGTCTCGTGTCAGTCCTCGCGGGACAAGCGGCGCAAGCGTTCCTCGGAGGCCATCCTGCCCAGTGGAGGTAGAGCCATCAGCGGCACCATCGCCGGTGACAGGCTGCTCGATCTACTCGAGTCCGGCTGGCGGCGAGAGCTCCGGGCCGGTGCCCTCGCCGGACGGCTTGAGGCAGAGCCTGGGCTCGCGCAGGCGGTGGCTACGGCGCTGGGAGCGCAGTCCCGGGTGCTGGGGGCAGGCGGGGTGGCGCGGAGGTGGCCCGCCTGCGTCGTCGTCGGGATCGCCCGCGCCGCGTCCGGGGCCGGCACGACGGCGTTCTGGCCGGCCTGGCACCGGGCCGCGGGGCTGCGGTCACGTGCGCGGTCCGCCCGTGAGTGGGGTGACGCCTTCCTCGCGGCGCTCGGGGTGCTGGGGCTGCCTGGCGCGCCCGCTGTCGAGGTGGCCGTGCTCGCCCACGTGACCGCGCCGGAGGAGCACGCCGGTTCCGCGGACGGCCTCTCCGACGGGGTGAGCCAGGCGCGTCTTGACCCGTTCGGCGGCGGGGTTCTCCTGACGGACGGCGTCTCGGGACAGGCCCGCGCGGCGCTGCCGGAGGAGATCACCGCCGAGGGCGCCACGTTGCTGGCCTTCGACGAGAACGGGGCACTCGTGGACGGGGCGCTGCCCGCCGACGCCGTCTGGCTGCTCTGCCCGGCAGGCGCTGAGCTGCGCTCCGACGCGCCGGTCCGGACCCTCGTGACAAGCACGCTCCCGCTGGCCTGGCGTGGCTGGCGCCTCATCCAGGTGGACCTGCGGGAGGCTGGTTGGATCGCCCTCGGTACCGA
>NZ_CAKJTP010000088.1:8017-17833 GCF_917627335.1 Protofrankia sp. CiT1
TCGTGCGCGGCCGGACCAGGCCGGTGCTGCGCACGGGTCCGCCGATCCCCGGCGTCACGACCGTCGCCGGCGGGCCTGTCCTCGCCTCGCCCCCCGAGGTCCTGCTCCCGCCCGGTCAGGCCACCTTCCGGGTCGAGGCACGGCGGACGGGCTCCGCGGCCACCCTCGCGAGTGTCACGACGACCGGTGACACGTGGCGACCGGACGTCCTGTGGCGCGGTATGCGGCGGCCGCTGCTCGGCGAGGTCGTGATCTCTGTGGTCCCCGGGCTGCGCCGCACGGTGGTACTCGCGGAGGGCCTGGGCGTCACCGCATACCCGGCCCCTCGGCTTACCAGCCCTCGGGGGCTTCAGCCCGCGGAGGCGGTGATCTCGGCCCCGCCGGGCATGACGGTCTCCCCGGCCGCGGCCGCCTACCAGGAGGAGACGGTGACGCGGGAGGTCACCTGCGTCGCCGGCGCGGTGGTCCAGCGCCTGGCCGTGACCCCGCCGCACCTGCGGCTGCGGATCGATCCCGAGCCGGGCAGCGGCGCCGAGGCGACCGGGTGGCACCACGCGGGCCCGCTGCGCCTCACCCACGACGACCTGTGGCGCGGGGGCCTGCTGCGCATCGACCTGCCGGGCGCCGCCACGCCACCGGCGATCACGCTCATGGCGGGCGGAGAACCCGTCCAGGTCCTGAGGGCGCTGCGCGACGGCCGCTACCCGCTGCGCCGTATCCTGGACACGGCAGCCGTCCACGGCGACACCGAGCTCACCATCACCGTCAGCGAGGGAACCGTCGTGACATTCGCCACCGTGACCGGCGCCGGCCCGGCCGATGATCCGTGGACGGTCACACCGGCCTGACATCGCAGCCCCTCGCGTGGGCCACCCGCGAGGGCCCCTGAACAGCGAGAAACCCCGACACGAGATTCTTCAGTGATGGACGTGATCGCCACCGCCGAGCACCTCAGCCTGACGTACCGCCGCTACCTGCGGTCGCTGCTGCCGGTGCGCGACCCGAAGCTCGCGCGGGCGCTGCGGGACGCGATCGACGCCAGCCCGCTGCTGACCAAGGGGCCGCTGCTCGAGGCGACACCGCCGTACGCGGCGGGCGCCAGCCTGCGGCGGCTGATCGCCGACGGTGTCCTGCCCAGCGGGTTCGCCCGGCTCGGCGGGCCCGCGCTGCCGCTGGACCGGCCGCTGTACGCGCACCAGGAAACGGCGATCCGCAAAGCCGCCGCGGGCCGCAACCTCGTCGTCGCGACCGGGACCGGGTCGGGCAAGACGGAGAGCTTCCTGCTGCCGGTCCTCGCCGAGCTCGTCCGGCAGCGGGACGCCGGGACGCTGGGTCCAGGGGTCCGGGCGCTGCTGCTGTACCCGATGAACGCCCTGGCCAACGACCAGGTGCGCCGGCTGCGGCAGGTGCTCGCGGGCGCACCCGAGATCACGTTCGGCCGGTACACCGGGGAGACACCGGAGCGGCCCGCCGAGGGCGCCTCCCTGTTCGAGGCCCTGAACCCGGGCGAGGCCAGGCTCTCGAACGAGCTGCTCTCCCGAACCGAGATGCGCGACAGCCCGCCGCACCTGTTGCTGACCAACTACGCGATGCTGGAGTACCTGCTGCTGCGCCCCGCGGACATGGACCTGTTCGAGGGGCCGCACGGCGGGCACTGGCGCTTCGTCGTGCTGGACGAGGCGCACGTCTACGACGGGGCGAAGGCCGAGGAAGTCGGCATGCTGTTACGCCGGCTCAAGCAGAAGGTCTTCTCCCGGAAAAAGGACTCCGCCCGCTCGCTGCAGGCCATCGCGACGTCCGCCACCGTCGGCAACAGCCCGGCGGCCGTCATGGAGTTCGCCGCGAAGCTGTTCGACGCCCCGTTCGAGTGGAGTCCGGGCAACCCGACCCGCCAGGACCTCGTCCAGGCTACCCGGGTGGCGGTGCCGGACGGCCCGGTCCAGGACGCCCCCGACCTCGGGCCGGCCGACGCCGCCGGCCTCGGCCGGGTCCGCGCGCTGCTCGCCGACGGGCCGCGCCTGTTCACCGACCTGGCCGAGGCCGCGGGGATCTCCGGGGCCCGGCTGGCGGAACTGGTCGCGCTCGGCACGGCGGCCCGGGACGCCTCGGGCGCGCCGATGCTGTCCGCGCGCTACCACCTGTTCGCCCGCGCCACCGAGGGCGCGTTCACCTGCCTCGCGGGTGACGCCGGGAGCACGGGCGGGCCGCACGTGGCACTGGCCCGGCGCGAGATCTGCCCCGACTGCTCGGCCGCGGTGTTCGAGTTCGGGTGCTGCAAGCGGTGCGGCGCGGTGCACCTCACCGGCGTCATCCGCAAGGAGAGATCCGGGGAGTACTTCACCTCCCGGGTCGCGCGTGGCGACCGACGCGCATGGCTCGTCCTCGGTGACCCGCCGCGGCCGCAGGACGCGGCGCGGCCCGAGAGCGCGGCGCGGCCCGAGAGCGCGGCGCGGCCCGAGGACGCGGCGCAGGGGGTTGACGAGGACGACGCCGCGTTCGAGGAGACCGCCGAGCAGGACGCCAAGGACGCGAAGAGCGCTCTGCTGTGCGGCAGGTGCGGCGCGCTGCACGCGCCCACCGCGACAGGCGCCGTCGCCCCGTGCGGATGTTCCGCCGCGTACCTGCGTACGGTGCGCCGGCTGCCTGGCCGGTCCGGGACGCCGCGTGGCTGCCTGTCGTGCGGCGCGCGCGGCACCGGCATGATCCGGCTGTTCGAGAGCGGCAACGAGGCCTCCGCCGCCGTCCTCGCGACAGCTCTCTACCAGGCGCTGCCTGCCGACGACGAGTTCGCCGGGCGGCCGGGAGGCGGCCGCAAGCTGCTGGCGTTCAGCGACAGCAGGCAGGCGGCCGCGTTCTTCGCGCCGTATCTCGAATCCAGCCACGCGCTGGTACAGCAGCGCCGCCTGATCCTCGACGGGCTGGCCCGGGCTACCGCGGCCGACCCCTCGTGCTCAGTGGACGACCTGATCGAGGCGGTGGCCGCCGAGGCCGGCGCCGCCGGGGTGTTCGGGCGCCGCGAGTCCCGGCAGGCACGTCGGCGGGAGACCGCCCGCTGGGTGGCGCGCGAGCTGATCGCCCTCGACGAGCGGCAGTCGCTGGAAGGTCTCGGCCTGCTGCGTGTCGCCTTGGACGTCGACCCGGCGTGGCGGGCGCCGGCCCCGCTGCTCGCGCTCGGCCTCACCGCCGACGAGTGCTGGCTGCTGCTCGGCGAGCTCGCGCGGACGCTGCGGCTGCAGGGCGCGCTGTCGATGCCGGCGGAGGTCGACCCAGCGGACGAGATGTTCGACCCGCGCCGGGGACCGATCTACGTCCGCGTCGACGGTGCCGAGGCAAAGCTCAAAGTGCTCAGCTGGCTGCCGACCCGCGGCGTCAACAGGCGCCTGGACTACCTTCGCCGCCTGCTCGGCACGGGCGGCGCCGACCCGCGGGAGACGTTGGCCGGCTGCTGGCGGGCGCTGACCGCCGTCCGGGACGGGTGGCTCGCCGGAACGGCGCTGCCGAAGATCGGCCAGGTCTACCGGGTCGACCACACCTGGCTGACGCTCGCGCCGGGCGGGGCAGCGGAGCTGTACCAGTGCGACGTGTGCCGCCGGCGGGTCTCCGCGTCCGTGCGCGGCGTCTGCCCGACCCTGCGCTGCGCCGGCCGGCTGGCGCCGGTGACCGCCGCCACCGACAATGACGACGAGCACTACCGGGCGCTCTACCAGCGCACCGCGCCGGTCTCCCTGACCGCCCGCGAGCACACCGCCCAGTGGACCGGGCTGGAGGCAGCCGACATCCAGCAGCGTTTCCTGGCCGGGGAGGTGAACGTGCTGTCCTGCTCCACGACCTTTGAGCTCGGCGTGGACGTGGGCGCGCTGAACGCCGTGCTGCTGCGCAACATGCCGCCCACCACGGCGAGCTACATCCAGCGGGCCGGACGGGCGGGCCGCCGCGCGGGCTCACCGGCCCTCGTGCTGACCTACGCGCAGCGCCGCTCCCACGACCTGTCCCGCTACGCCGCGCCCGAGACGATGCTGACCGGCCAGGTCCGCGCCCCCTACGTGCCGCTCGGCAACCCGAGGATCGACCGGCGCCACGCGCACTCGGTGGCGCTCGCGGCGTTCTTCCGCGACGCGAAGGAGAACACCGGCCAGGAGTGGAAGAACGCGGGTGCCTTCTTCCTCGGCGAGCGGGGCGGGGCTCCCGGCCGGCCGGGCCCGCCCGCCGCTCCGTCACAGCTGGTCCGCAGCTTCCTGACGCCGGTACCGGACGATGTCGACGCCGCGCTGCGGGCGGTCCTGCCCACGTCCGTCCAGGAACAGCTCGGCCTCGACTCCGGCGCCTGGGTGGACGAGCTTGACGCGCTGCTGGCGGCGGTCCGCGCCGAGCTCGCCCAGGACGTCGCCCTGTTCGAGGAGCGGCGCAAGGAGGCGTTCGAGTCTCGGCGCAGCGACATGGCCGCCCGGTTCGAGCGGTCCATCAACACGATCACCCGGCGGTCGCTGATCGGGTTCCTCGCCAACCGCAACATCCTGCCCAAGTACGGGTTCCCGGTCGACACCGTCGAGCTGCGTACGGCGCACTGCGACTCCCAGGTCGGGGCGCGCCTCGAACTGACCCGCGACCTGGCGATGGCGATCCACGAGTACGCGCCCGGCTCCGAACTGGTCGCCGGCGGTGTGCTGTGGCGCAGCGCCGGGATCTACCGGCTGCCCGGCCGGGAGCTCATCACCCGCTCTTACACGGTCTGCCGCGGCTGCCAGCACTACCGCGAGGGCGGCGACGACCTCGAACCGGCGTGCACCGCCTGCGGGCGGCCGGCCGACGGGCCGGTGCGGGAATACTGCGTGCCCGAGTTCGGCTTCGTGGCCGACCCACGCACCGCGAGGCCAGGCACTGCCCCGCCGCTGCGCGTCTGGAACGGCGGCGTCCACGTGGTGTCCCTCGGCGCGGAGCTCAGCGAGAGCCGCTGGCGGTCGGCGGACGGCGCGATGGCCTGGTGTCACAGCGGCACCCGGGGCCGGCTCGTGTCGCTGTCCGAAGGGCCGGGCGGCGCGGGCTTCCTGCTCTGCGACTGGTGCGGCTGGGGCGGCGCCAACCACGGCCGTGCGCCCAAGTCGCACCTCAACCCGCTGCGCGGCAAGCCGTGCACAGGCCTGCTGCGCTGGCGGTCGCTGGCGCACACCTACGAGACCGACATTGTGCGCGTCCAGGTCGACGCGCCCGGTCTGGGCGCTACCGGCTCCGGCGCCGACGAGCGGGCGCGGTGGCACTCGCTGCTCTACGCGCTGCTGGAAGGCTGCGCCGAGGGCCTGGAGATCAGCCGGGGCGACATCGACGGCGTCGTGCACGCAGGTGCCGACCAGCGCAGTGGTCTGGTGCTGTTCGACACCGTCCCCGGCGGGGCGGGCAGCGCGGCGCGTATCGCCGGGTCGCTGGATATCGTCGTCGACTCCGCGCTGCGACGGGTAAGCGCGTGCGACTGCGGCCTCGAGACATCCTGTTATGGCTGCCTACGGACCGTCGGCAACGAGCGCTACCATGAGGATTTGTCGCGCGGCGTAGCCCTGACCATTCTCCGGTCGTTGTCCGGACTGCGCGTCGACGATGACCGAGATGACTGAGCAGCATACCGAGCACCGTCTGTGAGCCATTCCGACCGCGTATTTGCTGGGATACCGAAACCATGACAACGACAAGCGCCCAGGACCCACCGGGCACGCCGGGTGGCGCTTTCGGTATCGCGGCGTTCACCGCCGACGACCGCCTGCGCCTGTTCCACTTCGCCGCCACCGAGAAGCGCCACGAATACCTGTGGCTGCTGCGTGCCCTCGACCGGGCACGCGCCGACTATCAGGTGCTGGTGCACGTGGCCGATGCCCAGGCCGCGCTCGACGCCCTGGCCGAGGAGCGCCCGGACGCGCGGGTGCCCGACGTCCAGTCCCTGCTGGACTCGCTCGCCGACTGGAAGGTCCTCGACCGTTCCTATGACGGCACCCGGGCCGCGAACCTGGCCGAGTACCGCAACCGGCACTACGTCTACCAGTTCACCCAGGCGGGCTACCGCGCCTATCGGGCGGTGGAGGACGTGCTGTCCGCCAGCCTGGAGGACGCGCAGCTGTCGCGGCTGGTCTTCCCCGACATCCTGGCGGACCTGCGGGCGCTCGCCGAGGCGGTGCGCGAGGGCGACGCGCCGGAGGTGTACCGCAAGCTGTCCCGCCTCGACGGCGTCCTCGCGGACATGGCGCAGCGCGCCGCCCGGTTCTACCTGATGCTCGGCGACCTGTCGCGGACGAACGACACGCGCCCCGAGGTCTTCCTCGCGCACAAGGACGCCCTGCTCGCCCATATGCGCGAGTTCCATTCCGAGCTCAGCAGGTACGCGCCGCTGCTCGCCGACGCGGTCGAGGCAGTGGGCGCCGAGGGAGCGGACCGGGTCGCGGCGCTCGCCGCCGAGGCCGATGACTCCCTCTTCCGCTCCCGCGACCGGACCGCGGAGTGGCGACGGCGCTGGGCCGGCCTTGTCCAGTGGTTCGGTACCTCCCCGGGGGCAGCGCAGCGGGCCAGCGAGGCGGACCGGCTGCAGGACGCGACGATCACCGCCATCGCCAACGTCACCGCCTTGCTGCGGCGGGTGACGGAGTCGAGGAGGGGCGGCGTCAGCCGCGAGAGCCAGCTGCGCCACCTCGCGCAGTGGTTCACCAGCCTGCCCGCCGACACCGACGCGCACGCGCTGTACCAGGCGGTCTTCGGTCTCGGCGGGCCGCGGCACGTCGCAGCCGGCTACGAGGACCCCGAGCTGATCCCCAGCAGACAGTCCTGGTGGGAGGCCGAGCCGGTGGCGCTCTCACGCACCCTCGTGCGGGTCGGCCGCAGAACCGGGCTGCGGGGCCCCGGCCGGCTCCAGCGCGACGAGGCTGCGAAGGAGTGGCTGCGCGCCGAGCAGCTCAAGGCCACCACGCAGCGCCGTTCCGCGATGGGGCAGCTCGCCGGCAACGGCGTCCACGACCGCGTCCTCGACGAGGCGGAGACCGAGGCCCTGCTCAGCCTGCTCAGTATCGCCCTGGTCGCCCGGGTGCCGGTCAGCCGGACCGTAGACCCCGGCCCGGTCGCCGCCGGCTCCTCCGACGGTGTGCGCCTCACGCTGCGCCCCGCGCCAGGCGTCACGACCGTGCGGACGGTCCGCGGCAGGCTGCACCTCGACAGGCTGGCGATCGAGATCAGGAGCGCTGGCTCGGGGCTGGTCGCGCCCGCGCCCGCGGCGGCGGCGGCGGTCTCGGCGTGAGGGTCGCGGAGAAGGTCAGCGCCTTAGATCTCGACGAGTACCAGCAGGCCGCCCGTCAGGTGCTGCGCCATCCGCTCATCACGGCGTCCTACCCGGACAGAGCCACCCTTCCGCTGGTCCGCAAGTGGGCATCGCAGCTGCGCGTGGACCTCGCCGAGACGCTCGGGTACACCCTGGTCAGGGCGGCGACACGGTCCGGCTGCGCCGCGTCCAGGACACCCTCGACGCGACCCGCCCGGCGTACACTCGGGCGAGGAAGCCCTTCGACCGCCGCCGCTACGCCTACCTCGTGCTCGCCCTGTCGGTGCTGGGCCGCGCCGGCACCCAGATCGCCCTGTCCGAACTCGCCGACGCGGTGGCCGCCGAGGCCGGCCGTGTCGACGGCCTCGGCATGGACACCGAGCGGAAGGCCGACCGGGACGCCTTCGTGGACGCGGTCGCGTGGCTCGAGACGCGGGGCGCGCTGCGGATGGCCGACGGCAGCGCCGTGGACTGGGTCAACGACCCCGAACACGCCGAGGCGCTCTACGACATCGACCGGGAGATCACCGGGGCGGTCTACGCCCCGAGCCGTGTCCTGCAGCACCTGAACTCGGTGACCGACCTGCTCGGCGACGCCGCGAGCGCGGGCCCGGAGCAGGGCATCAACGCCGAGCGCCGCCGCACCGGCCGCCGGGCCCGCCGCCTTGCCCTGGAACAGCCCGTCGTCTACTACGCGGACGTCGACGAGGGCCTGCGCGGCCAGTTGCGGGCCCCTGCCCTCGCCGAGGACCTGGAACGCCTCACCGGGCTGCCGCTGGAACGCCGCGCCGAGGGAGTCGCCCTGATCAACACGGGCGGCCGGCTCACCGACGTCACGTTCCCCGGCACCGGCACGGTCGCCCAAGCGGCGCTGCTGCTGTGCGCCCGGATCGCCGGCTACCTGGCGTCCAGCCGGCACCGCGTCGAGTTGCTGCCCGCCGCCACGGCGGCCGAGCGGCTCGCCGACGCTTCCGCCCGCATCGACGCGGCACTGCCCGCGCGCTCCGGTGTCACCGCCCTGCTCGCGGACGCCGGCCACGCCGCAGCCACCGACAGCGCCACAGCCACTGACAGCGCCGGGCGGCCCAGTGCCGCGGCGCCGCCCGGTGACGCCCTGCCGCCCGGTGACGCCCTGCCTTCTGGTGACGCCATGCCTTCTGGTGACGTCGCGGCCGAGGCGACGAAGGCAGCCGGTCGCGAGGCCACCTATCCGTTCCTCAGCGACTCCTGGCTGCGGGCGGAGCTCACGAAACTGGTCAAGGAGTTCGGCCGCGGCATGTCCGAACGCCAGATCGCCGACCCGGCCAGTCTCCTCGACGACGTCCTGCACCTGCTCGCCAGCGTGGGCTTCGTGGCCCGTACCGACGGCGGCGTCCTCATCCTGCCCCTGCTCGCCCGCTACCGGGGCGTCACCGCCCAGCTCAAGGAAACGATCAAGTGACCAGGTACGAGCCCACTCGGGCCGGCATCATCAACATGTGGGACTACCGGGACGAGGAGTTCTCGTTCGCCCGCGGCTGGCTGATCCTGCGCGGGCCGAACGGGTCCGGCAAGACCAAGGCCCTCGAAGTCCTCTTCCCCTTTGTCCTCGACGGCCGGATCGACCCCAAGCGGCTCAACCCGTTCGCCGCCGGGGACCGGACGATGAAGTCCAACCTGCTGTACCGGGGCGCGGACAACGCGGTCGGCTACGTCTGGCTCGAGTTCCGCCACCGGGACACAAGGCAGGCGGTGACCGTCGGCATCGGTCTGCACGCCCAGCGGCACCGGGACACGCCGGTGCGCTGGCACTTCGTCGCCGATGGCCGGGTCGGCGAGGACTTCTCGCTGCTCACCGACGACGACCGGCCGATGACGCGCAAGCAGCTCGCCGAGGAGATCGGCGACGCGAACATCCACGCCTCGGCGACGGACTACCGGGCCGCGATCGACACCCGGCTGTTCGGCCTCGGCGCCGAGCGCTACGAGCAGCTGGTCACCCTGATCCTCACGCTGCGCAGGCCGCAGCTCGCCAAGAACCTCGACCCGGTCAGGCTGTCGGACACGCTGACCGACGGCCTGCGGCCCGTGGACGACGACCTCATCAACGAGGCGGCGCGCAGCTTCGACGACATGGAGACGGTCACCCGCACGCTGGAGGGCCTGGTGGCCGCCGACGAGGCGACCGCCGCGTTCCTCGCCAGCTACACGACCTACCTGCGCACCCACGCCCGCGCCGCCGCTGGCGCGCTGACCCGCCGACGCGAGGCGACGCAGGCCCAGCGTGCCGCGACCGTGGCGTACGAGGAGGCCGAGCGGGCCGCGCGGGACGGGCAGCGGGCCGCCGAGAACCACCGCGAGCAGGCCGAGACGGCCGTCGCCGGGCTGCGCGGCAGGATCGAGCAGCTCAGGGCGAGCAACGCCTACCAGGCGGTCGAGCAGATGGGCGACTTGGACCGCCTGGTCCGCACCTGCCTGCAGACCGCCAACGAGACAAGGGCCGAGCTGGACCGCCGCCAAGCGGCAGCCGCCCGCGCGCGGTCTGAGGC
>NZ_CAKJTP010000089.1:0-2969 GCF_917627335.1 Protofrankia sp. CiT1
CCGGCAATAGGGGACGCGGCGTCGCGGGGCTGGGGCACGCACCTCGCCGCATCGCTCCCCGTCCATCGCTGCGCGATGCACGGGTACCCCGGCTCGTCAGTCGCCACCCAACACCTCCGGTGGCTCCCTCCGCCGCCTCGCGATGCGCGCACCCCAGCCCCGCTCCTTGGTCCACTCCCCTATTGCCGGGTGCTCTTATCTGGGGCCTGTCGGACACCTCGTGCGTCGACCGGATATGCTTACCTATCGTGACCTGCATCGTCGGTCTTGAGCATGACGGCAGGGTGATCATCGGTGGTGACAGTGCCGGGGTGGCCGGCTACTCGATCACGATTCGCGCTGACACCAAGGTGTTCCACAACAGTGAGTTCATCATGGGCTTCACCTCCTCGTTCCGGATGGGCCAGCTGCTGCGGTACAGCCTGGTTCCGCCCCTGCCGCGCACCTGGGACATCGACCGGTTCATGGCCACCGACTTCATCTCCGCGGTGCGTGACTGCCTGCGTGAGGGTGGCTATTCCCGCAATGAGTCAGGCTCGGAGGAGGGCGGGGTGTTCCTGGTCGGTATCCGCGGACGTCTGTACCGCATCGACTCCGACTTCCAGATCGGGCGCAGCATCGACCTCTACGACGCGGTTGGCTGCGGCGAGGAGTTCGCGCTCGGCTCCTTGTTCAGCAGTGCGCATCTCGACCCGGAGGAACGGGTGGGGCTCGCGCTGGAGGCGGCCGCGCATCACTCCTCGGCGGTCTGCCCGCCCTTCCACCTGATGTCCAGCCCGAATCCCGGCTGATCCCGGCTGATCCCGTATTTTCCGCGATCGCGGGGGTTGCGCGCGACCATCCACGAGGCGCTGTGGCGAGACGGTCCAGATCCTGGGCGAACCACCCCTCGGCGCGGGGCGGGCGCATCCAGCCGGGCAGGGAGGTCGTGCCCCAGCCGTAGCGAGTCGGCGGGCACCCAGCCATGAGGCCAGCCATGAGGGCTGGGCCGCCCGGGGGTGAGATCCCCCAGGCGGCCCGGCGGTCAGGATCGGCGCAGGCCGCCACGCAGAAGCGCGATAACGGCTGATCGTGCTCCGCGGGCCGGTTCGAAGGCGTCGGCGGCGGTCGTCAGCGCATGGGCCTCCTCTTCGGTCAACGTTATGTCGGCGGCGGCCACATTGCTCTCCAGCTGCGCGAGGCTGGAGGCACCGGGAATCGCCACCACATTCGGGTGCCGGATCACCCACGCCAGCGCGACCTGTGCCGGGCTCGCGTCGTGGGC
Source organism: Protofrankia sp. CiT1 (assembly GCF_917627335.1). Lineage (NCBI taxonomy): Bacteria > Bacillati > Actinomycetota > Actinomycetes > Frankiales > Frankiaceae > Protofrankia > Protofrankia sp. CiT1. Next base: position 1,265 of record NZ_CAKJTP010000089.1, read on the forward strand.
CGCGGCAACATCGCGCAGGACGTTGAGGACGGGCCGGGCAGCGTCGAGGTTCTCCGGGAGGAACAGGGGATTCATCGCGCGTACCCGCGACGGCGGGGGGTGTTCGCGGGTGTAACGGCCGGACAGCAGGCCCTGGGCGAGAGGGCTGTACGCGATGATCAGCCGGTCGTTCTTCACCGCGTAGGGCAGCAGATCGCGTTCGGCCTGGGGCCGCAGGAGGCTGAACCGCACCTGGTTGGAAAGCACGGGGGCGCCGAGCGCCTCCTCAGCTGCCTGCCACCGCTGCAGCGAGTAGTTGCTGACACCGATCGCGTCGACGAGGCCGACCCGTTGCAGGGCGGCCATGCCCCGCATGGTGCTGCTGTCCGAAACAAGCGGGTTGGGCTGGTGCACCTGATAGAGGTCGATCTGACGGATGCCAAGCCGGTTGGCGCTGGCCACCGCCCGCTGTTCGACCACCGGAGCCACCGGCAGCACCGGGAACAGCTTGGTGGCGACGATGGCCGTCCCGTCGGCGCCGGCCTCCCGCAGAGCGCCGCCCAGGATCCGTTCGCCGCGCCCGAACGCGTAGACCTCGGCCGTGTCGAAGAACGTCACACCAAGCTCACGTGCCCGCCGGACGATCGCCGGCGCCTCGCTGGCCGCGTAGGCGGCGCCGTAACCCCACTCCTGGGAGCCGAACTGCCAGGTACCAAGCCCGATCACGGAGATTTTCTTCTTTGTGGTTACTCCATCGACATACCGCATCACTCCAGTGAACGCTACGCGGAGCCGGCGCGCGACTTGGCCATGCCGGACGCATCCGCGACCGGTTCTGGTTTGATACCGGCATCTTCGACCGGCGCCAGTCGTTCTCGACCGGCACTGGTCATTGAGAAAGATCTACGCCGGCCGGTGGATCGTCCGATGGCGGGCGGGCGGGCGCGTGGAGCTGTGATCGCGTTGTGGCCGGCCTGTTAGGTTGCGGACAGTCTGGTTTTCGAATGGGTGCGACACGGGCAGACCGGACACGGGACAGGCCGGCACGCAGGGCGAAGGGGAGCACAGTGGTCCAGCAGTTCAGCCGGGGACAGAAGAGCCAGCTGTCCGCGATCACTCCTGGCACTGACCTCTACATCGGAATCGCGCTCGTCGCTCCCGGCCTGAGCTGGGACGTGTCCTGTTTTGGGCTGGACGCGAACGGCCGGCTGTCCGATGACCGGTACTTCATCTTCTTCAACCAGCCGAAGTCGCCGGAAGGGTCGATCCAGCTCCTGGGTGAGCAGGCCGGGGACACGCAGTCCTTTCGGGCGACGCTGAAGGACGTACCCGCGGGTATCGACAAGCTGTCGTTCTGCGCGGCGATTGACGGTGCCGGGGCCGCGTCGCAGATCTCCGCTGGTTACTTCCGGATCGTCGTCGGTGGCAGTGAGGTCATGCGCTACGCGTTCACCGGAGCGGACTTCAGCAGCGAACGCGCTGTTATGATCTGCGATCTTTACCGTAAGGGGGTCTGGCGGGTCTCGGCCGTGGGGCAGGGTTTCGACGGTGGGCTTGCCGAGCTGATCCGTTCCTTCGGCGGGGAGGTGGAGGAGCCGGCAGCCCCGCCGCCAGCCGCACCCGTCGGGTTCGGCCCGCCGGCTGGTGCCACGCACACCTACGCGCCACCAGCGCCTGGTCTGGATTACGCCAAACCACCTGCGGCCCCGGCGTCCGCGCCGCTACC
>NZ_CAKJTP010000089.1:3138-3927 GCF_917627335.1 Protofrankia sp. CiT1
GATGGCATCAGCGCCGGTAGCGCCGACGATGGGGTACGGCCAGCAACTGCCCGGTGGGCCCGGCCCGCAGGCGCCCGGCGGTCTCGGCCCGACCGAGATCCTGCCCTCCCAGATCCAGCCGGTGCGGCCAGGCGCGATGAACAGCCTGAACCCCTACCGCGAGGTCCCCACGGCCGGCCGGTGGACGCAGCAGAACAGCAAACTCGTCAAGGTCACGCTCGGGCAGGGCCCGGATGTACTCGCCCTCCGTGGCTCCATGGTCGCCTATCAGGGCGACATCGACTTCGACTACAAGGGCGCTGGTCTGCGTGGGATGCTGGAGAACAAGCTCACCGGACAGGGCCTCAAGTTGATGACGTGTAAGGGGCGCGGTGAGGTCTTCCTTGCTCACGACGCCACCGATCTCCATATCGTCGAGTTGAGCGGCCAGCCGCTGTGCATCAACGCCAAGAACATCCTGGCGTTCGACAGCACCCTGAGCGCCGAGGTCAAGCGGATCGAGAGCCCGGGGATCCCCGGTGGTGGCTTCTTCCATTTCGAGGTTTCAGGCCAGGGCTCGATCGTGGTGATGACGCGGGGAACGCCGATGACGCTGAACGTCGCCGGTCCGACATTCGCCGACATGAACGCTCTGGTGGCCTGGACGGCTGGCATGCGGGTGAGTATCTCGACCCAGGTGCGCATCTCCCGCCAGATCTATGCCGGTAGCAGCGGGGAGTCCCTCGCCTTGCAGTTCATGGGTTTCCAGGGTCATTTCGTCGTTGTCCAGCCGTACGAGGTCTAGGGCGT
>NZ_CAKJTP010000089.1:4589-14933 GCF_917627335.1 Protofrankia sp. CiT1
CTCTAAGAGCGCGTTTGAGATCGTCATTCCGGCTCGCCGCGTCCAGGCGCCCCTGGCTGCGTTGTCGGCCACACCGATACAACTCATCCGGTATCGCTTCGGCCTTCCGCCTTGCCAGGGAGCCCCTGGACGCGGCTCACTGATCGAAAGCCCGATCTCAAACCCCCTCTAAGGAGGCTGTGGTGCAGGGAACGTTGATGGACCACTTCGGCCAGACCCAGTTGATGGACCGGATGAGCAGGCACGGTTCCAAGATTGTCAAGATCGTCATGCAGCCCGGTCAGGACCTGTTCGCCAGGGTCGGCTCGATGATCGCATACGAAGGTCTCGTCGACTTCAATCCCCAGCCACCACAGCTGCGGCGGATCGCCTCCTCCTGGGCAACGGGCGAGGGCGTGCCGTTGATGACCGCTGTCGGGCAGGGCCTGCTCTACCTGGCCGACTACGGCAAGGAGGTCATCGTCGCTCAGCTCGCGGGTGAGGGCCTGTCGGTCAACGGCAAGAACATCCTCGCGTTCGACGCCACCTTGCAGTGGGGGATCGAACGCGTCCGCGGCGTCAGCATGCTGTCCGGGATGGGCATGTTCAACGTGGTCATCCGCGGCCACGGCTGGGTCGCGATGACCGCGAAAGGCAATCCGATCGTGCTCGACACGCGGGAGGCACCAACGTTCGTCGACACCGACGCGCTGGTCGCCTATACCGACGGCCTGCAGGTCCAGCCGCGGCGGACCGCTCGCCTGGGCGGGCTGATCGGTCGCGGTTCGGGTGAGGCCTTCCAGCTCGGCTTCTCCGGTCAGGGGTTCGTCGTCGTGCAGCCGAGTGAGGACGAGCGGCCGAACATGTCAGTTCGTGGGTGACCTGGTTCGCGCTGGGTCTGGTTGGTGCTGGGTCTGGTTGGTGCTGGGTCTGGTTGGTGGATGAGAGGATTCGACGATGAGCCACGGTGGATTCGCGGGTGGCCCGTCCGGCGGCTACCCGCCCGCGGGCGGTGGGATTCGCGGCACGCTCCTCGGTAATCCCGAGGTGTCGACGGGGGAGCGCTTCACCCTGCAGAACGGCAAGATGCTCAAGGCGACGCTCGGCGCCCAGGGAATGCGCGAGTTCTACGCCCGTAAGGGTGCGATGGTCGCCTACCAGGGCGGCGCCAGCTTCGACGGGCACTGGGAGAGCTGGGGCCACCAGTTCCGCTCGCTGTTCCAGGACGGCGAGGGCCTGAACCTGATGAAGGTGTCCGGCGGCGGCACGGTCTTTCTCGCCCACCAGGCCCAGGACGTGCACATCCTCGACCTCACCGGTGACGGTCTGACCGTGGACGGCAAGAACGTGCTTGCCTTCGACCGGGACCTGCACTGGGACGTCGTCCGCATCGACTCCCAGGTCTCGATCGCCGGAGCCGGCAACTACCAGGTGGAGCTGTCGGGGAACGGCAAGGCCGCGGTGGTGACCTCGGGCGCTCCGCTGGTCATGCGGGTGACGCCGCAGAACTACTACTTCGCGGATGCCGACGCGGTGGTCGGCTGGTCATCGAGCCTGCAGGTGTCGATGCAGGCTGCCGTGACGTCGTCGTCGGTATGGAAACCGCGCGGGAACACCGGGGAGAGCTGGCAGATGCAGTTCTCCGGTGACGGATACGTGATCGTCCAGCCATGTGAACTGCTACCGCCCTACAACGCGCTCGCCGGTGCGGGGCTGGCTGGACATTTCGGGTTCGGCGAGGCCGGTTTCGCTGGCAACCAGATGCAGGGGCATGGTGCCGCGGGGCAGGGCTCCCCAGAACAGGGCCACGGCTCTGGCGGAGGACTTCCCGGCGCGCTCGGTGGTGCGCTTGGTGGTCTGTTCGGCAATCAGGGGCACGGCCGGGGCGGTCTGTTCGGCGGCCGCTGACCGCATGACCTGCCACTCGATGACGCTGCCCTTTCGCTGTGCGCCGTGGACACGGGAACAGGGCGTGGACCCGATCGGGTCGGCACTGACCTGCGACACCCTGCTGCTGGTGGAGGTGCCACCGCCGTGGCCGCGCGATGTGGGCGAGATACCCGCCTTCGCGGAGGCTGGGCGCCGGGCCCGGCCCGATGCCATGCGTCGGACCCGGTTGCTCGCGGTCAGCCCGACCGGCGACGTCACACCCGGCCGCGAGTCGCGAGCGGGCGTGCGGGTCACCCGGTGGCAGCGCACGGGTTCGAACCGTTTCGTGGGCGCTGACCACACCGTGCCTCGTGAACGGCTTGTCGACGGGCTCGTCCGGCTCCTTGACGGAGGTGACGGCGCGTACGACAACATCACGGCTCAGGCCGCGTCTGCCGAGGTCCTGCTCTGCGGCCATGGCCAACGGGACCGGTGCTGCGGCCGGGACGGCGCCCGCCTGTGGATGGAGATGGCATCGCGCTGGCCCGGCGTGCGAGTTCGCCGGTGCAGCCACCTCGGCGGGCATCGGTTCGCCCCGACCGGGCTCACTCTCCCTGACGGGCGGGCCTGGGCGTTTCTCGATCCCACGACCCTCCACCAGATCGTGCGTCAGGACGCCCAGCCGAGCGAGCTGCGTGGCAGTTACCGGGGCACCACCGCACTCGACCGGTGGGGGCAGGTGGTCGAGCGGGAGCTGTTCGAACGCTTCGGCTGGGGCTGGCTTGACCACGAGTTCACCTCGTCGCGCACCGTTGTCATGGACGGCGGGCGGGCCGCGACCGTGGAACTCGCCTGGCATGGGCCGACCGGGGAGGCGAGCGCCACCGCGGTGGTCGAGGTCATCCGGGAGATTCCCCTGCTGGTGTGTGGTGAACCGCCGGAGTCCGCTGAGCGGACAAGCCCGGAGCTTGCCCCGCGTTTCGTCCTGATCCGCCATGGAGCTGCCCCCCTCCAGTGATTGCCGTATGCGGCTGGCCGTATATTCGGTGTTTCATTGCGGACACAAAGCGGCCAGGCATGGGTGAACCGATCGGTTGGCTTCCGGGGGTAACCCGTGCCCGGCCGGTTGGGGGCTCTGTTGATTCCGTTTTTCGACGGTGTTGTCGTGTTATTCCGGTTGGTCGACGTCCTGGTCATGCGTCGCCGACCGGTCAGGACGGTGTTGCCGCTCGTCTGTCTGGAGCGTGAATCCGGCCAGGATGGGCTGTTGGCCGATATCCTGGCGCGTTTGCGGCAGCCGATTCCGGTATCAGTGCCGAGCGCCCGGGTCGATGCCGGGACCGAGCACGCGAGAATCGCCTCCACCCACCTGTCTGGGGAGGCCGGGTCACCATTACCCCCGCCCCGGCTGCCGGTGCTGCACGCACTGTGCGCCGAACTGGGCCGGGACAAGTTCGGCATGCCGCGGCTGCGTTTTGACCACTATCTGCTTGCCGACTGGCTGACCCGGCAGGACATGCGGGGGAACGGACTGGGCGACCAGCCCACGGAGCTCCTCGGCCGGCTCCGGGATCGTTTCCGGGGAAACTCGCCGAATCCTTTCGCTGGTCTTGCCGACGGCGTGCCCGACCCGACGGTCAGGTTCGTGTTCGTGTTCGTCGCGCGGCTCTGGCTGCTGGTCCGGTTCTGGCTGCGGGTCAGCGGGCGGGTACCTGGTCTGGGGCGCCAGACCCGCTGGTTCATGCGTCAGCGGTATGTGGCGCCGGGAGCCGGGAACTTTGTCGGGTTCGCCGAGCGGCTCACCGTCGGCGCTGTTGACAGCGAAGTCCCCGAAGAGGTCGACAAGCTGCTCGTACACGCGTTTCTGCAGGACCTGCGGACGGCGTACCGACGCCGGCCGTGGCGGATCCGGGCCTGGCGGCGGACGGCGAACCCGGTGGCGCTGATTGACAACATCACATCGGACAACGGTGGGGTTGCTTTACTCAACATGATCGGTGATGTCCGCAGCGAGACCGGCCGTGACGATCCGCTGTTGGTGATCGCTAGCTGTGATAGCCAGCTGGCTATTTGTGATCTTGCCTGGCCGAGTATGCCGGCCGAGCCCGTGGCCGTGGCTCTGGATGCCGAGGCCCACTGGCTCGACGGATTGGGACGGCGCCGCCGACGGCGCGATCCCGGCGCATGGGTGCTGCGACTGACGGTGCCCGCTGCCCGTCAAGCCACCGTGACCGAGGCAGCCGAACTGGCCCACGTACCGCCTTTTACCCCGCGGCGACCGCCGGTGCCAGCCCGTCCCATGGTGCTGACATCCCTGGTCACCGTCGTCGTCCTGGCTGCCGCCACATCGCTGCTGTGGGTCTGCTGGCCCCACCGCCTACCGGAGTGCCTGCGGTCGTCGGGCGCTGGGATCTCGGTCGAGCTGGTCCCGAACAAGGTCGGGACACCCGACTGCGTCGGATACAGCGACAACGCCAACCGGATATTCGGGGCCACGGGTGATGAGAAGCAGCCGGGCAGCAAACGACTGCTGGCCGCTCAGCGTGAGATATTCCGGCAGAACGAGTGCGCTCGGGACATACACGAGAAATACCCGACGCGCCCGTACATCACCCTGGTCTATCTGGCCGGGTTGAGCACGGCATTGGACGAGGGGGATGCGTGGAGCGCGGCGCAGAGCGAGGAGCTTGAAGGAATTCTGCTCAGGCAGACCACCCAGAACGGTGTCCTCGCAGCGGACGGGGCTTGCAATTTTGCCGGCGCGGACAGATCTGACCAGCCACTGCTGCGGATTGTCATAGCCAATGGCGGATCGCGTATGAGCAGCGCGGTCGACGTGGTCAGGAAGAACCTCGTACCGCTCTTCACGGACCGGAGCGTGGTCGGCGTCCTGGGCCTGGACCGCAGCATCCCGGAGACCGAGGACGCCATCGCGGAACTGGGGCGGAACGGCATCCCAGTAATGGCGACAACATTGTCGGGGGATGGGATGGCTGACTTCTCTCCACTGTATTTCCAGCTGGTGCCGACGAACAAGAAGGAGGCGCAGCTGGTGGCGAGGTACGCAACCTATCTGAAAAAAACTCGGGTGCTCGTCTCCTACCGATACGAGGATACTGTAGAACCCAAGGACAGGTACGTATCGACCTTGGTAGATGATTTGAAGGAGGAATTAAAAGAGAAGTACCATGACCGGGCGTGGACGGCTCGGAGCCAGCCGGGATCCAGTAGTGAATCCTGCGAGGGGGGTGATACCGTACTTTTTTACGCGGGCCGCCATGAGGATTTCGCGAAATTCGTTAACTACGTCCACGGCCAGTGCAAAGATGTGCCGATCGTCGCTGACGACGCGGTATCCCGTGTCATCGCTGTCACCGGCTCCTCCGATGCCGCCACGCCGGAGACCAGCAGGATTCCCGCGGGCGTGACAGTCGATTACGTCTCCAAGGCCAGTGCGGTCGTCCTCGCTGGTCAGGATTGTTTCAGGGGTATTTACAAACCTGACAACAATCCGGGTCAAGGGGCTATGGCGAATTTCTGCACGGACTTGGGTGAGCTCTACAAGAACAGGTTGCCGGAGCTGTTGTCAGGAGGCGACGGGCAGCCGCAGCCGGTCCCGGGACTGCGGTGGCCGGGTGAGCGAGTCGGCCTCGCCTATGATGCTGTCGGCTTGTTTCTGCGTGCGGCGAGCGCGCCCAAAGGCTACCCGGAGAGATTAGGGAGGTTCACGCCGAGCCCATCCTCGGTCGGTCAGCAACTGCGGGACATCATCGGCTCCCAGCGGGACCCGGAGTACGCCACGGTGACAGCGGATTTCGATTTCAGGGGCGCCCGAGTGGCCGACAACAGGGAACTGGCCGTGCTGGAGGTGCCTGATGTCCGCAGGTCGGCTACCACACCCACCTGCGTGTATCTGCTCAGAGATAACAACAGACTGTTCGGAAAAGACTGTCTGGCCGTGCAGCAGTCGGCGGCCTTGTCGCGGTGAGGGGCGGTGAGGGGCTGACCGGGCGGGGCGAGCCGGAATAATGATCTCAAACAGGCGCTGAGCACAGTCCCGCCGATCAACAGCGGTATCCGTGCGGGGCCGCGGAACAGGTTCTCAAGGGCACCTGGCACGGGTACGGTTCAGGGGTGGCCGGGGTGGTGGTCGTGCAGTTGGTCGCGGCGATCGCGGTCGAGGTCATCGCCACTACGTCGTTGCGGGCGTCCGACGGCTTCACCCGCCTGTGGCCGTCGGTCGTCGTGTGCGCCTGCTATCCGTTGTCGTTCTACCTGCTGTCCCTGGTGTTGCGTCAGATCTCGATTGGAGTCGCCTACGCGGTGTGGTCAGCCGTCGGTACCGCGGCTATTGTGATTATTGGCATCGTCGTCTACGGGGAGCCCCTGACCACGGTCAGGATCATCTCGCTCCTGCTCGTCGTACTTGGTGTCCTCGGCCTGCAGCTCGGCGGAATCCGCCGGTGATCTGTTCGTCCATGCGGCGGAGCCGAAGTCTTTGGGCGTGCCTGTTCAGAGGCCCAAGATTGTAGTCCGTGCCATGACCGCGGGTATGTCTCGATCAAGTCTCATGGCACGTCCCTTCTGATTGTCTCATCGGGAACTGGGGCCGCCGCGCCTGGACCGCACGATATGCTGCCGCCCTGTTCTCCGGGAGAGGGAAGGCAAGGCGATAAGGCAAAGGAGATGCGGTAGGATGGCCCCGATGCCGACACTACTCGTTGTTCACCATACGCCGTCGCCGACAATGCAGGCCATGCTTGAGGCGGTAATAGCAGGGGCGCGGGATGACACCATCGAGGGCGTAACGGTGGAGGTGCGGCCGGCGCTGGCCGCCACGGCGGTTGATGTACTGGCAGCGGATGCCTATCTGCTGGGGACTCCCGTGAACATCGGATATATGTCCGGGGCGCTCAAACATTTCTTTGACCAGATCTACTACCCCGTGCTCGAGGCGACCATCGGCCGACCGTATGCGTTGTACGTTCACGGCAACTCTGACACCACTGGCGCGGTCCGCGGGGTCGAGACGATTGCCACCGGGCTGAAGTGGAAACGCCTGCGTGAGCCCCTGTCGGTTGTCGGCGAGGTGGACGCCGCCGTGCGCGAGGCTTGCTGGGAGCTTGGAGCAACGGTCGCGGCCAACCTGATGCCCGCGTGACCTGGACGTCTGAGGCTCAGGCCGGTCCAGAGTGAGCGATGAACCAGTCAGTGATCTCGCTAGGCCACTCTGTGGAGATCCGAGAATCCGCCGGCGGTTGGCCAACGTGTCCGCGGCCAGCTCCCGGGCCAGGTGTGCTGCGGACAGGGTGCGTGCCGCCACCATCCTCATCACCGAGCTCCTCGGCCAGTCCACCGACATCACCCGCCGTTACACCACGCACTGTTAGTGCTACGCTACGCATTGCTGGCGCGTTTCGTGCATGACCTGTTTCATTGTGCGATGATGTGACATCCGCTATAGGGGCCAATGGGCAGTATTAGCTGATTAGGTGCTAGTTCCACCCGCGGCCCCGGACAGCGGATGAAGGCCCGAAGCCGGCCGCCTGTGCCGGCTTCGGGCTGCGCCACGCGTATCTGGCCTTACGGGTTGTCACCGAGGAGGAAGACCGTGCGTAAGAGGCTCGTCGCAAGAATCCTGCCGGTTCTGATCGTCCCCATCGTCTTTTTGGGGTTCACGGCAAGCAGCGCTTCGGCATTGTCCGGAGGGCCGTGGACCTGGAAGAACACCGCCACGTTGCGGTGCCTGGACAGCAACACCAGCGGCAGCGTCTACACGCTGGGCTGTAACGGCGGTGGCTACCAGCTGTGGACCAACACCCCGCTTACCTACGGGGACCAGATCAAGGACTATCAGACCGGCCGGTGCCTGGACAGCAATGCCAATGGCAGTGTCTACACGCTGGGCTGCAACGGTGGCAGTTACCAGCAGTGGAAAGTCACCTATAAGGGCACATACGGGTACGAGATTAAGAACGTGGCGACAGGATTCTGCTTGGACAGCAATGCCAGCGGCAGCGTCTACACGCTGGGCTGCAACGGCGGCAACTTCCAGCGCTGGAAATAAACGTCCGAGATTAGGGCTTGCGCCATCACCCTGATGGGTATCCGGGTGTTCTGCGGCGAGAGCCGTCCGCACCCTGCCGATCTCGGCGTTTAACTCCCCGCCCCCGGTTGGCTCAACCAGTCAACCGGGGGTTTCTCCGGTCGGCGGACAAGCTCGACTGTCGTGGTTACGCCACGTTGGTGTCCCAGGCCAGGCTGATGGCGTGGATTTCCATCGCTGTCGGCCGCTCGGGACAAGTGACCTGGGCGGGTTCAAACGGTCGATCGCGTCGACGACGAGCGCCTTGGACCTCGGATCGAGCCCGTTGACCCAGGCCAGGAACTCGTTCGTGACGCGGACTTCCCACTCGTCCACAGGGGAAGTTTAGCAAATTCTCCACCTTGGAGCAGGGTCGGCAGCGCCGAGCCGGCGGCCTTCTGTGCAGCTTGCCATGGTTCCCGATCTTGTGGGCATGTAGCGTGATCGCGCGAGGCGCACGACTTTCGGCAAGTTCTGTGAGCAGAACCGTGGCTAAGGTAGGGGTCGCATATCCACCGTTAGTGTTCGACCCGTCACCATCTATGCCGGATGGCCCATCGGCGGAGGGGACGGTTGCGGCGGCAATTATACGCAAGAATCGCCGCTGAAAACCCGCAACAATTGCACCCCAAGGCCACGAATGGGCCGGCAACCTCGACCCGACCGGACAGGCGAGCGGCCATTTTTTGTCAGTCAAGTCTTGATGGAAATAACAATTTCCCCAATAGTGGATCATGGCCGTTATCGTTACAGCCCGAAGGGAAGGCCGTGGCCACCGTACAAAAGAAGGTCTCCGACATCTCCGGGGAAATGGCGGATGACGAGGAGTTCGGCGCCCTCACCGTCAAAACCCACCCGCTGCTGGATGCGCCCTGCCAGCTCGACATTTTGCCGTCAGAAGTGGCGGCAATGAAGGAAGCGGGGGACATCGTGCTGTGCGCGGTGAGGCTGCCCGGCGAAGACCAGGCCCGCCAATTCGCCGTGACCCTGCCCGAGTTCCGGAAGGTCGTGCCTGACGCGGCACTGGAGAAGGCACGGGGCGTGCGGGGGCGCCGGGCGCGTACCTAATCGCCCACCGCTGGGGCCAGTAATCGCACTCACCAAACCCGTAGTCGCGCCCCTCCCAACGTAACACCGGCATCACGGGGTCCAGAGCCATCGTTGTCTCTGGACCCCTCGCCCATTTGAGGCCGCACTCATCCGGCCGGAATATATTTAGCCATCACGTCCTCGATTCGGGCCACCAGCAAAAAATCGAGTTCCGTAATCTTCTGCCCGGCCGTGTAGGTGGTGAGGCTAAAGTGCAGGGTCTCCCAGCGCAGGTCAATATCTGGATGGTGCTCAAGCTCCTGGGCTGGTCCCATTACGTCGTTGATCGCCTTGACGCTGGTGTAGTAGTCCAGGTGAAAGCTTTTATGAATTTCTTCCCGATCCGGGGCTTTTTCCCAGCCCGGTAGCGCGCTGAGGCGGCGGGTGACTTCCTCGGCCGGTAGCGGGTCGCGTACTCCCATGTCACACCCTCCTACAGTTGGGCGAGCAATTCCTTTACCTCGTGCCCCACCGGATCAGCGTGCCAGGGGGTGAGGTGATGCCAGACGCCCTCCAATTCCTGGCGCAGCCGCGCCGAACTGGTTTCTTGGGCGATGGTGACGGCCTGGCGCACGGCGCCAACCACGGCGTCCGGCTGGTGGGCTTGGGCGGAGGCTACGGCCTGACGCGCCCGGTAAACGCCCGCATCCCGCCGCGCGGTCGTGGGCAGGCCGGTTATCACCTGCTCCCACAGGGCCACCGCCTCCGCGCCGAGGCCAAGCCTGTTGTAGCAGGTGGCGCGCTGGGCCTCGATGTAGCCGGGGGTCCGGCGGCAGGCGTTGTACCAGGGGTAATCGTCATCCACCTGGGGCAGGAGCGCGGCGGCTTTATCCAAAGCGTAATCAGCGCCCCGGCGGTCGCCCATGAGGGCAAAGCCGTGGGCGGATTGTTGCATTGCCTGTACCCGCACCTTCGGGCACAACTCCGTTTCATCCACAAGGGCCGCGCTTGTGAGGTCCAGTGTGCCGGGGCCGTCCTGCTCGTCGGTGCAGATCATGGCCTTATTAGTCAGGGCGTGACGGATAAGCTGGGTATCCCCGACCCGGTGGGCGAGTTCCAGCGTGTGATTCGCCCAATGGGAGGCCGTACCCAAATCCCCGGCGTCCTGGTAAAGCCACGTCACCAGGCCCGCATAGGCGGCGTTAGTGCGCAAGAGCGCCCGCCGTGCATCGCCGCGGGCCACGGTGAGGAGTTGGCGTAGCAACTCCTGTTGTACCAGTACCGAGGGGATCACGGTGTAAGGGCCTAGCGTAGCCTCGGCCGCATAGAAGCTGTCAATTTGTGAGGCGAGGTACTCGATGGCCTCGGGCGCTACTTGCTTA
>NZ_CAKJTP010000089.1:15169-16885 GCF_917627335.1 Protofrankia sp. CiT1
TAGGAGGCCAGCGGCATCACTTTGCCCCCGACCAAAAACCCGGCTCCGCTTCCGGCAAGAAATGTCCGCCGATCCATCGCCACAATAACCACCTCCCCGACGTGCGCAATCACCCGGTACTGGTCCGGCACGTCGCTATACGTGCTGTCCCTGCCGCGGTGGTGCGAGGCAATTGATGCGGCGCCAGCGGCAGGGGGCCTTTGCATTTCTCCCGCCGGCGGACGCTGGCGGGGAAGTTTAAACCACAACAGCTCTTCCGGGATGCGCAACATCTCGGCCCAGCGAATGAGCTTAGTGAGATCAGTTATAGGAGTGCCGGATTCGATACGGCTTAGCTGTGTCTGGGTGATGCCCATCCATCGTGCCACCATCTCCTGGGGCAAGGGGGCGCCGTGGTGCGGGTGGGTGCGGTACGCGGCAATGACGTGGCCCATGTGCCAGGCATCGAGGGCATCCCGGAGTTGGTCTGACGCTTCCCAAAATGTGGGCGCCACCTCCGGCGCTCCTGCCTCCAGCTCGACCGTCCGGCGCTGGCAGGGTCCGCACAGGCCCACGCTGTTGTCCCGTGCCAGCCGTTCCCCACACCGGCAGTAGCGACCCTGCCCCCGCTGCTCGCTCACCGTAATTACCGGCCCTCTCCGTCGTCTGCGGTGGGCTTCCTACCTCGCAGTCTAGCCGTTACGGTCCGTCGTCCAGACGTGCCGCGCATACCCGTCATGCATGGGATGGCTACTGCTCTTTAGCCAACGCGCGCAGTGTCCCAACCAGGCCCCGGTGCCGGGTTGAGATGGCGCAAGTTCGATCATGCCGGCCTCCCCGGCACCGGGCGCCAGCCAGACGGGGCTGACGGCGGACCAGCAACAGGAGGTAGATGGTGGGCGGCTGGATCAGCGGTTCGTGTTCGTCCGGGCCGGGGTCTGGGGAGAATATGGCTGCTCATCTCATCGAATGCCAATTTGAAGCCGTACTGACGCAACTGGAGCGGCTGGAAGACAACTTTGCCTATTCCAGGAACGAACTCGGCGCCACGCCCCTTGAGCTGGCCGCCCTCCGCGAACGGCTGGAAAGCGTGACCGAGGAGGTCCGATGGATGCGCGACCAAATGGGGAAGCTCGTGGGACGGTTGGAGCACTCCAGAAGGCGGCAGCCCGGCGTATCCGGCCCTACTCCGTAATTCAATGGGTACGGGGAACAGTTGGCCGCCTTTGCTGAGTGGGACGAGGCGCACCAGTGGGCGCACCTGACGGCCATGGACGACCAGGTAATCCTCCCGCTGGAGGTGGAAGACCGGAGCCAGCGCATTACCCGCCGCATCACCCGCGAAACCTGCGAGCTGATCGCCTGGACCATTTTCACCAAAATCTCCGGGTGTCCGCCAACGGAGTCGGAACCCCGGATACCGCCGTACACGCCGAGGGGGTGATGAGCATGGGAGGGTGACAGTATGAGCGACTAATCCGCGCCGCTTCCGGCGAACACCAGCCACTCCACGTCACAAGCCAAGCCCGCCCCTTCGAGTGTCCGGGGCGGGCTTGGTGGCGTCACATTTACCGCCGCGCCGGATGTATTAATACCATCGCCGGAGCGCTTGTCAAACTCGCCGTTTCACGGGCCGGTCATTGAGGCTGGCCGAGACCCCTATTTTGCGAGGTCACACCATCGCCTAATCAAAAATCAATACCTTTGAGCCTGGTGTCGCTTTTTGTTCATTGAGCG
>NZ_CAKJTP010000089.1:17640-18636 GCF_917627335.1 Protofrankia sp. CiT1
TTTTCAATGTGGTTTTTCTAATTGCCTTCGTGGGTGAGGACGAGGATGGCCTGCGCGAATATGCCGACACGGCGGGGGCAGCCGCGGTAGCGGTCGAAGATGTGCCAGTTCTTCAGGACCGCGAAGCCGCGTTCGCCCTGTGAGCGGGTGGCGGCGTGAGTCTGGTTGGCTTCGTTGTCGCGGACGGGGAGTTCCTTGTTCCTGGGCTTTTTGATCGGAATGAGGAGTCGGTCGCCCTCGCCGCCGACGTAGCCCTTATCCGCGTAGAGGTAGAGCTGTGAGCGGTCGACGAGGTCGAGGATGGTGTGCATCCGGGCGGCGGTGATGTCGTGGACGGAGCCGGGTAGCCCTTCGGAGATCCAGATCATCCGGCCGTAGGGGTCCATGAGGCCCTGGAGGTTGATGCCGTGGTATTTGTGCTTGCCCGAGTAGTACAGCTTGTTGTGGGCGCGGACACGGTTGGTGCGCACGACTGTGCCGTCGAGGATGAGGAAGTTGCTCTGGGTCCACGCGAAGGTCCAGACAGCGGCGAGCAGGCTGCGCCCGCGGGTCGCGAGGAGGCGGACGGCCTCGTGGATGTAGGTGTGGACGGTGCCGACGCTGACCTGGAAGCCCGCGGCGAGCTGTTCGTAGCGTTCACCTTTGCGTAGGTGGACGAGTACCAGGAGTGCCTGGTCGTGTGAGGGTAGCTTGCGCCAGGTCTGGTGTCGGGCGCGGTCCTCGGCGAGCAGCGCGGTCAGAAACGTCAGGGTCGACTCGGGCAGATCGACAACGCCGGGGTACGTTAGCAACGGAAGTCCTCGGTCAAGGGCACAGTGGATTAGGCACCCTGTGATCTACCGGGGACTTCTCTATTGACGAGGCCTGGGCCAACATCGCCCGGTCAACTGTGGGCCACCGAATGTCAACAGAACGATCGGGTTGTCGCCCCATCAATTCGCTAATGGCCTTTGCCGACTTCCGCGGGGACCAGGAAAAACCAAGATTGAAAAGGCT
>NZ_CAKJTP010000090.1:0-16789 GCF_917627335.1 Protofrankia sp. CiT1
GGGGCCGGGGCACGCCGGCCACCGCCCCGCACGGGCCCAGCCCGTCCACCGCTGCGGCTGGGCAGTCCGCGCCGACGGCTGCGGGCCGCGGTCGTCATCCTGTGTTTGCTGCTGATCGTGCTCGCCGGCCGGCTGACACAGCTGCAGGCGTTCCAGGCGTCCACCTACGCCCGGCGCGCCGAGCAGGAGCGGCTGCACATCGCGGCGTTGCCCGCGGTCCGTGGTGTCATCACCGACCGCGGTGGGGCGGTGCTGGCGCAGGATGTCGACGCGCGCTCGGTGTACGCGGACCCGCGCAACATCACCGATGCCCGTGCCGTCGCCAACCTGCTCGCCCCCATCCTTCAGGTGCCCGCGGACGCCCTGGTGGCCAAGTTCAGGAGCAGCGGACGTTTCGTCTACCTCGCCCGTGGGCTCGACCCGGCCGTGGGCGCGACGGTGACCAAGCTCCAGCTGGCCGGTATCGGTGTCCTGGAGGAGCGCCGCCGGCTGTACCCGTCCGGTTCCCTGGCTTCCAACGTCGTGGGTTTCACCACGGTCGGTGACAATGATGTCCTCGTGGGCGGTGGCGGTATCGAAGGCGCCTACGATCGGGTGCTGCGTGGCATCGACGGGGCGCGCCGCGTCGAGATGGATCCGGCGGGCCGGCCCATCCCGTCCGCGGCGAGCCGGGAATCCGATCCGGTGCCGGGCTCGAGCGTGCGGCTCACGCTCGACCGCGACATCCAGTGGGCCGCGCAGGGCGCGATCGCCGACGCGGTGCGCGCTACCCAGGCGGACGGCGGAAGCGTTGTGGTCATGGTCCCGGGCAGCGGGGACATCCTGGCGATGGCGGATGCGCCGGACTACGACCCCAACAAGATTGCCAGTGCTGATCCGTCGACGCTGAAGAACCGTGCCACCCAGGACGTCTACGAGCCCGGGAGCGTCAACAAAGTGATCACTATGGCCGCGGCGATAGACCGCGGCCTGATCTCGCCGGAGACGCCGGTGACGGTGCCGCCGAGTATGCGCATCGCGGGCCAGACCTTCATGGACGCGGAGCCGCACGGTGTGGAGCACCTCACCGCGGCCGGGGTGCTGGCGCGGTCGAGCAATCTCGGGACGATCCAGATCGCGAGCAGGATCGGTTCCGCCAACCTGGAGACCGCGCTGCGCGCCTTCGGGCTCGGGTCAAAGACCGGGCTGCGGTTCCCGGGCGAGAGCGCGGGCATCCTCAAACCATCGTCGGCCTGGGATCCCCAGCAGGCCGCCACGATCTCCTATGGACAGGGAATGTCCGCGACCGCGATCCAGATGGCGTCGGTCTACGCGACCATCGCCAACGGCGGGGTGCGGGTCGCGCCTCGTCTGGTGGAGAGCACCACCTCACCGGACGGGGCCGTGCACACCACGCCTCGCGACCCTGGCACCCGGGTGGTCGCCGCGAGCACCGCCACGACCATCTCGCAGATGCTGGAAGCGGTGGCCACCGACTCGGGGACCGCGCCGCTGGCGGCCATCGACGGGTACCGCGTCGCGGGCAAGACCGGAACGGCCCAGCGGCTCGGCCCGTCCGGTCACTACAGCGGCTATGTCGCCTCGTTCGTGGGCTTCGCCCCCGCCGACCAGCCCAGGGTGGTGGTGGAGGTGGTACTCGACAACCCCCGCGACGGCCACTTCGGCGGGACGGTCGCCGCGCCGGTGTTCCAGAAGGTGATGACCTTCGCGCTGGCGACGCTCGCGGTGCCCCCGCCTGGCACAACAGCACCCAGGTTCGTTCTCGATCGCGATGCCAGGCGCTGACCGGTCGCGGGCTCGGGACGGCTGGATACTAGGGTCGGTGCCGTGACCTCACCGGTGTTGCGTCCGGTCGCCCCGCCGGCGCGGGTGCTCACCGACCTGATGTCCCGATGCGTTGATCTTGTTTCTCTCGGTGCTCCGCCAGGAGGGGTTGTCGTCCGCGGTATCACCCATGATTCACGGGCGGTCCAGCCAGGCGATCTTTACGCGGCGCTGCCAGGCGCTCGCGTGCACGGCGCGGCCTTCGCCGAGCAGGCGCTCGCGGCCGGTGCCGTGGCCGTGCTCACCGATCCGGCCGGTGCCGACCGGGTAGCCCAGCTCCCGGCCGGGCGGGCCGGGGTACCTGTGCTTACCAGCGCCGACCCGCGCGCCGTGCTGGGAACGGCCGCGTCGTGGGTCTACGGCGACCCGTCACACTCCCTGCGGCTGCTGGGCGTCACCGGTACCAACGGCAAGACAACCGTGGCATATCTGCTGGAGGCAGGGCTGCGTGCTGCCGGTCACACGACCGGGCTGCTCGGCACCATCTCGACGCGGGTGGCCGGTGCCGCGGTCCCCTCGGTGCGTACCACCCCGGAGGCGACCGACCTACAGGGGCTGCTTGCGGTCATGGTCGAACAGGGAGTGACAGCGGCGGCGATGGAGGTCTCCAGTCACGCTATCGCGCTGCACCGGGTGGATGGGATCGGTTTCGCCGGTGTGGCCTTCACCAACCTCAGCCAGGATCATCTCGACTTCCACCCATCCATGGAGGCCTACTTCGCGACCAAGGCCGCCCTGTTCACCCCCGAGCGGACCGAGGTGTCCGTCATCGACACCGACACCCCGTGGGGACGCCGGCTCGCCACCGCGGTCCCCACGGCGGTGACCTGCGGGCGCGCTGCTGACGCGCGCTGGCGTGCGAGCGACGTCGTCGCCGGTCCCGCGGGAAGCACCTTCCGCGCGCACGGCCCACACGGGGTGGACGTCGAGGTGCGCATCGCGCTGCCTGGCGCCTTCAACGTCAGCAATGCCCTGGTGGCGCTGGCGCTGCTCGTCACCACCGGGGTGGAGGCCGGCACCGCCGCGGCCGGGCTCACGGCCCTGCCCGGCGTGCCGGGCAGGATGGAGCGGATCGACGCGGGCCAGCCCTTCGTCAGCCTTGTCGACTACGCCCATACCCCGGACGCGGTGGAGACGCTGCTGAGTACCGTGCGGGCGTTGGTCGACGGGCGTGTGATCATCGTGCTCGGCTGTGGTGGCGATCGTGATCGCGGCAAGCGTGCCCTGATGGGAGCCGCCGCGGTCCGCGGCGCCGATATAGCGATCTTCACCAGTGACAACCCCCGGTCGGAGGATCCGGAAATGATCATCGCTCAGATGCGCGCGGGCGCCGCGACGCTGCCTTCCGGGGGCGCCGATGGTGTGCTGGTGGAGGTCGACCGTGCCGCGGCGATCCGTCTCGCGGTGAGCCTGGCCAGACCCACGGACGCGGTCGTGGTGGCCGGCAAGGGACATGAGACCGGGCAGGAGCGCGGCGGTGTCGTGACACCCTTCGACGACCGGGACGTGCTGCGGGCGGAGCTGGCCCAGGCCGGCACCGGATCGCGTCCGGGCCTCGGCCGCAGAGGTGCTCACCGGTGATACCGCTTTGCCTGCGTGAGGTCGCGGCCGTCGTCGGCGGCCGGCTCGACGCCGTGCCCGATCCGGACGCGCCGGTCACCGGTGTTGTGATCGATTCGCGCCAGGTCGGTGCCGGTGCGTTGTTCGTCGCCGTGCCCGGTGCCCGGGTTGACGGCCACGACTTCGCCGCGGACGCGGTACGGGCCGGCGCGGTCGCGGTGTTGGCGGCCCGGCCGGTCGGCGTACCGGCGGTCGTGGTCCCCGACCCCACGGCCGCGCTCGCGGCGCTCGCCACCGAGGTACGCACCCGCTCGTCGGCGACGGTTGTCGCCGTGACCGGATCGTCTGGCAAGACCACCACGAAGGATCTGCTCGCCGATCTGCTGGGTGAGCTGGGACCGACGGTCGCCGCGCCCGGTTCGTTCAACAACGAGATCGGGCTGCCGCTGACGCTGCTGGGCCTGGAGCCGACCACCGGGTTCGTCGCGCTGGAGATGGGCGCTCGTGGCCTCGGCCATGTCGCCGCCTTGTGCGAGGTGGCCCGGCCCGACGTCGGGGTCGTGCTGAACGTCGGCTCGGCGCATGTCGGTGAGTACGCGGACGGGCGTGCCGGGATTGCTCGGGCCAAGGCCGAGCTCGTCGAGGCCGCGTCGGGCGCCGCCGTGCTGAACATCGACGATCCGCTGGTCGCGGCCATGGCCACCCGGGCTCGCGGTGATGTGATCATGTTTGGTGAGAGCGCTCGGGCTGACGTGCGGGCCGACGGCGTGCGTGTCGACGACCGCGGGCGCGCGCGGTTCGACCTGCTCACGGCCGGCGAACGGCATCCCGTCTCGTTGAACCTCGTCGGCGCGCACTACGTCGCGGCCGCGCTGGCCGCGGCGGCGGCCGCGATCCGTCTCGGACTGTCCCCGCGGCGAGCCGCGGCCGCGTTGTCCCACGCCCAGGCCCGCAGCCGTTGGCGGATGGAGGTCACCGTGACCGGCAACGGCGTCACCGTCATCAACGACGCCTACAACGCCAACCCGGAATCGATGCGGGCGGCGTTGAAGACACTGGTCGAGATGAGTCGCGGCCGGCGGGCCTGGGCTGTGCTCGGGGGCATGGGAGAACTCGGCGCGGCCGCGGACGACGAGCACGACGCGCTCGGCCGGCTGGTGGTCCGCCTGGGTGTGCCGCGGCTGGTGGTGGTGGGGGCCGAGGCTCGCCGGATACACCTCGGGGCGTCGCTGGAGGGCTCGTGGTCAGGGGAGTCCGTCTGGGTAGCGGACGTCGAGGCGGCCTGCGGGCTGCTGCGGGAGCGAGTGGCGCCAGGTGATGTCGTGCTGGTGAAGGCATCCCGGGCATTCGGGCTGGAGCGGATCGCGGACGACCTCGCGGCCGGTGAACCGACGGGCCCCGCCCGGCCTGTCGAGCGAGGTGCGCACGGGTGAGAGGCGTACTGGTCGCCGCGCTGGTAGCCCTCGTGGCGTCGCTGCTGGGCACACCATCGGTCATCCGC
This sequence comes from Protofrankia sp. CiT1, assembly GCF_917627335.1. Classification (NCBI taxonomy): domain Bacteria; kingdom Bacillati; phylum Actinomycetota; class Actinomycetes; order Frankiales; family Frankiaceae; genus Protofrankia; species Protofrankia sp. CiT1. Next base: position 4,886 of record NZ_CAKJTP010000090.1, read on the forward strand.
CTGTTCCGCCGGCGGGGTTACGGACAGGAAATTCGCGAGGACGGGCCGTCAAGCCACCTTACCAAGCGTGGCACACCCACGATGGGCGGCACGGTCATCATCCTGGCGACGCTGGCCGGCTACTTCGTCGCGCATCTGATCACGATGAACGGATTCACCGCGTCCGGGTTACTGGTGCTGCTGGTCATGACCGGTCTGGGGATGGTCGGTTTCCTCGATGACTACATAAAGATCCGCAAGCAGCGCAGTCTCGGGCTCACCGCGCGGACCAAGTTCGCCGGTCAGGCCGCGGTGGCGCTGGCATTCGGCCTGCTGGCCGTCCGCTTCAAGAACGCCAACGGCCTGCTGCCGGGGTCGACGTTTGTTTCGATCGTTCGGGACACCGATTTCTCGATCGGTTTGATCGGTTTTCCGCTGCTCGCCTGGATAATCATTGCGGCGACGTCGAACGCGGTGAACCTCACCGACGGGCTGGACGGCCTGGCCGCCGGTACCTCGGCGATGGTGTTCGGCGCCTATGTGGTGATTTCCTTCTGGCAGTTCGGCAATCTCTGCGGGCGCGGTCCCGCGCAGGACGGCTGCTACTTCGTCCGCGACCCGCTGGACGTGGCGCTGGTCGCGGCCGCGGCCATGGGCGCCTGTTTCGGATTTCTGTGGTGGAACGCGAGCCCGGCGAAGATATTCATGGGTGACACCGGCTCGCTGGCCCTCGGCGGGGCGTTCGCGAGTATCGCGATCGTCAGCCGGACCGAGTTGTTGCTGTTCGTCCTCGGCGGGCTTTTTGTGGTCGAGACGCTTTCGGTGATCATTCAGGTCGCCTTCTTCAGGGCCACCCGGAAGCGGGTCTTCAACATGGCGCCGATCCACCACCACTTCGAACTGGCTGAGTGGCCGGAGACCACGGTCATCATCCGCTTCTGGATTGTCTCCGGACTCGCCGTGGCGTTCGGGCTCGGGCTGTTCTACGCGGAGTTCCTCTCGCACGGCGGTTCCTGATGTGTATCCTCGACGCAGGCGGTCCCGGCCGGTGGTGGCGGGGTGTCCGCCATGTTGTCCCGGGGTTTCCGGTTATGGATTAACATCAGTGGCCAGCCACGTTGAAACGGACGGTACCGGACGTTGAGAGCCGACAGCTGGCGAGGTCGTCGGAGATGACTGCCGGCGTGGCGGCATCGCGGTTTCGCCGAACACCGTCCGGCCTGGAGGTACTGTGCTGGCCGGGCTTTGATGACCGGCTGGTGGATGTCTTTGTCACCACCCGTACCGGCGGTGTTTCCCGCGGCGCCTACACCTCACTCAACCTGAGTCTGCGGGCCGGGGACGACGACGCGGACGTACTGGCGAACCGGGCGACAGTGGCCGAGGCACTCGGTGCCACCGTGGACGACTTCGTGTTCTGCGCCCAGGCACACAGCCCGAATATCGCCATCGTGACCGATGAGCACCGTGGGCGGGGCAGCCGTTCGGCCTCGGACGCGCTGCCGCTGACCGACGGGCTTGTGACCACGGCGCCCGGGATTGCGCTGGCTGTCCTGGCGGCGGACTGCGTCCCGGCCGTTCTGCATGATCCGGTCGCCGGGGTGCTCGCGTGTGTGCATGCCGGCTGGCGCGGGACCGTGCGCGGCGCCGTCCCCGCGGCGCTGGCGGCCATGCGGCGGCTGGGCGCCGCCGCATCGAATGTCGTCGCCGGTGTCGGGCCCGCGATCGACCCGGACCGTTACCAGGTTGGGGCGGAGGTCGTGGCCGCCGTCCGGGCCGCCTTCGACGGGCGCGCGGACGAGGTGATCCGCGCCGACGGGCTCGGGAAGTGGACGTTTGACGTGGCCGGAGCGAACGTCATGCAGCTGGTTGCCGAGGGCGTGCCGGAACGTCAGATCCACGTCGCGGGGGTGGGCACCGGTCCGGGCACGCCCTTTTTCAGCCACCGGGCGGAGAACCCGTGCGGACGGTTCGCCGCGGTGGCCCGCCTGCGCGGGAAGGACGTTCTGTGATCGGGCCACCGCGGCGTGGCGAGAGTTTTCGCTATGTGGGCTACGACATCGACCCGTCGCATGACCGGCTCGTGTGCCGCTACCGCCTGGACGGGCGGGAGTTCCGCGAGGACGTGACGTTCCCCGGCGGCGGGGCATGGAGCGAGCCCGCGGTGGCCGAAGCGGCCCGCCTGGTGTTCCTGCTGACGGCGGTCTCCTACTACAAGACGGCGGCCCCGCCGGTCGTCGACCTCGGTGATACCGCGGTCACCGGCCTCGAGCGTGCCTTCCTGCGAGAGTTCTATCTCGACGGCCTGGGGGAGTTCGCACACCGTAACAATCTTGATCTTTCCGGGCTGCAGATCATCGGCCCGGCGCTGGCGCGCGAAACGCCGGTGGCTGTCAGCCCCGACGAGGGCCGGCCGCTGGTGCCGTTCGGCGGCGGGGTGGACTCCATCGTCACCGCGGAGCTGCTGCGCCCCCGGGCCAAGGATCCGGCGCTGTTTGTCGTCAACCATCCCGGTGACCGCTTCGAGGCCATCGAACGGGCCGCCGCTGCCACCGGCCTGCCGGTCCTCCGGGCGGAGCGGCTCATCGACACCCAGGTGCTGCGCTCGGCGGAACTCGGTTTCCTCAACGGGCATGTCCCGGTCACGGGAATTCTTTCGGTGATCGCCGTGATGGCCGCCGCGCTGGACGGGCGGGACGCGGTGGTGATGTCCAACGAGTGGTCGGCCTCCGCGGGCACCATCACGGTCGACGGCCGCTCCATCAACCACCAGTACTCCAAGGGCGAGGCGTTCGAGACCGCCCTGCGGTCGGTCCTCGTCGAGGCTCTCGGCGGCAGGCCGGAGTACTTCTCCCTGCTACGCCCGTTCACGGAGTTGTGGATCGCCCGGCGGTTCGCCGCGCTGCCCCAGTACTTCGACCACTTCCGCAGCTGTAACCGCGCTTTCCACATCGATCCCGCTCAGCGGCTGGACCGCTGGTGCGGCCAGTGTGACAAGTGCTGTTTCATCGATCTGATCCTTTCCCCCTTCCTGGACGAGCCGACGCTGCGGCAGGTCTTCGGCGGGCGTGAACCACTGGCTGACGTGGCGTTGCTGGGTCGTTTCCGTGCGCTGCTGGGCCTGTCCGCGGACAGCAAGCCCTGGGAATGCGTCGGCGACGTCACCGAGTGCCGGGTGGCTACCCTGCTCGCCGCCGGGCGCCGTGACCGGGCCGCCTCGCCCGTGCTCGCCGCGCTTGGCCCGCTACCGGGAGAGCCCACGCCCGAGGAGCTGCTCGTCCCGCATGGCCGACACTTCGTCCCGGACCGGTATGCGCCCGACGATCTCCTGGTCTGACCTGCGTGGCCGCGCGGTCGGTCTGTACGGGATCGGCCGTGAGGGCGAGGCCAACCTGCGGGCCTGCCGGGCGCGGGGGATCGAGCCGGTGCTCGTTGACGACGCCCCCGCCCGGACGGACATCGAGGGCAGGCCACTGTTGGTGACCGCGCTGGGTGGCTTCGATGCCCTCACTCATTGTGATGTCGTTGTCAAGGCTCCTGGAATTTCGCGGTACGGCGAGACCGTGCGAAAGCTCGAGCGGCTCGGGGTGCCGGTGGTCGGTGGAGTGGGGCTGTGGCTCGCCGAGGCGGACCGGTCGAAAGTGGTCTGCGTGACGGGAACCAAGGGCAAGAGCACGACGTCCGCGGTTGCCGGGCACCTGCTGACCCGACTCGGTTACCGGTGCCTGGTCGCAGGCAACATCGGGATGCCACCGCATGATCCGTTCGCGGGCGACGGGTACGACTTCTGGATCATTGAGGTGTCCAGCTACCAGGCGACCGACCTGGCGTGCTCCCCGCCGGTGGTCGCTGTCACCTCGCTGCATCCCGACCACCTGCCATGGCACGGTGATGATCCGGAGAACTACTTTCGGGACAAACTGTCCGCCTGCTCCCAGCCCGGTGCCGACCTCACCATCGCCAACGGTGACAGCGACCTGATCCGCGCCCACCGGCAGCTGCTCGGGCCCAGGGTGCGGTGGGTGTGTGCGGACGCCGCGGCGGACGGCGACTGGCTGCGGCAGCTGGGGCTGCTCGGTCTCCACAACCGGCGTAACGCCCTGATCGCCGGCGCCTGTCTGCGGGCACTTGGCGTACCCGAGGCGGACGACGGCGACAAGCTGCGTACCGCGGCGGAGGGGTTCCGCGGGCTGGACAGCCGGCTCCAGGTGATCGGAGAAGTGGACGGGGTCTGTTTCGTCGATGACAGCCTGTCCACCAACGTCCTGCCGACACTCGCCGCTGTCGAGGCCTTCGGTGACCGCAGGATCGCCGCGGTCGTGGGCGGCCAGAGCCGGGGTATCGACTACCGGCCGCTGGCCGTTGGTCTACGCACCCGCACCTTGGACACACTTGTCCTCACCGTGCCGGACAACGGCCCCGACATCCGCCGGCAGGTCACCGAGGCTGGTGCCGGCCCGCATGTCACGATCGTGGACGCGCCTGACCTCACCGCCGCCGTGCTTGAGGGCTACCGGTGGGCCAGGCCCGATGGCATCGTTCTGTTGTCACCCGCGGCGCCGAGCTTCGGGCGTTTCCGTGACTACCGCGAGCGTGGCGCTGCCTTCGCGCTCGCCATGCGGGCCTGCGCCGCCTCCGCGCGACAGTAGCTGCCGCCACCGCACGACAGTCGGTTGAGAGCGCTCATCCGCACAGAACGTGTGTACTGGTCACGGAGCATCCGGCGGTACCAGGACGTTCGGGTTGAGGATGCCCGCGGGGTCGAAGGCCTTTTTGATCCGCCGGAACACGGCGATCTCGACCGGTGAACGGTTGAGCGGCAGCCAGCGGTGCTTGGCTGTGCCGATCCCGTGCTCGGTGCTGATGCTGCCACCGTTCGCGGCGACGAGCCGGAACACACTGTCCTCCACCCACTCGCCGGCGGTACCCGCGCCGGTGACGTTCACGTGCACACTGCCCTCGGCGACATGCCCGAACAGCCAGGCTCTCGCCCGCGGCGCGATACTCCTGACGGTGTCGGGCACGGCCTCGACGAACGCGGGCAGGCCGGCGAGCGGCAGGGTGACATCCATTTTCACCGGTGTCCCGTGCGTACTGATCGATTCGGTGTGCCGTTCCCGGTAGGCCCACAGGGCCTCGCAGCCGCGTTGGTCGCCCGCGAGCGAGGCGTCGGTGACGCCGGCCAGACCGGCGACGGCCTCCGCCAGCGTGTTCAGCGGTGTCTCGCCGTCGGCCGCGTCCCCACTGACCTCGACGAGGAGGTAGGCCGCGTGCGTTCCGCGCAGCGGCCGGGACAGGCCGCATGCCTCCGTTACGAGATCCAGGCCCGCGGCGAGCATGAGTTCGGCCGCGGCGAGTCCGGGCAGGCTGTTTCGCAGCAGGGACGCCGCCGCGACCGCGTCCGGTACGGACGCAAGGCCGAGCAGACCCACCGCCCGCGCACGGGCGGCCGGCACCAGCCGGACCCGTGCCGCGGTGATCACACCGAGCGTGCCCTCGCTACCAGCAAGCAGTGAGGGCAGATGGTAGCCGGTATTGTCCCTGGCGAGGCCGGCGAGGTGGGAGACCACACTGCCGTCGCCGAGGACCGCCTCCACGCCGAGCAGCTGCGCCCTGGTGTCCCCGTACCGGAGTACCCGCAGGCCACCGGCGTTCGTGGCCACGGTGCCGCCGATCGTGGCCGTGTCCCGGCTCGCGAGATCGACGCCGTAGGCCAGCCCCGCCGCGGACGCCGCGGCGCGCAGCACGCTGATCGGTACGCCGGCACCGACGGTGGCCTGGCCGGCGGCAGTATCGATCAACGGGGGGTCCGCGAGGCCGCGCAGGCTGAGCACGATCTCCCCGCGGGTCGGCACGCCGCCGCCGACAAGCCCGGTGTTGCCGCCCTGGGGCACCAGCGGTATCTCGTGCTCCGCGCACACCTGGACGATGGCCGCCACCTGCGCGGTGTCCACCGGACGCAGCACCGCCACCGTCCGCCCGACGAATCGGCCGGTCCAATCCCGGACGTACCCGGCCATGATTTCTGGATCCGTCAGCACCCGGGCGTCGCCGACCGTGTTTCGCAGCGTCTGGACCAGCTGGTTTCGTGACATGGTTCAGTGTCGTCTCAGAGTCGTGACCCCCGATCGGTGTTGTCGGTGGCGTTGACCGGACCGAGGGGAGCGGTTGTAACGATAGTGGCCGATCACATACACTATGTCAGGATTTGACCCCGTCGGGTTGTATATGCCGGCCGGAGGCCGCGGGCGGGCTGATGTGTGCTCGACACACCCATGATGGTCGGTGTCGAACAGGCTGGCGGCATGGACTATTTGATGGGGGACCATAACCGCGTTCACCCAGAAGAACCGCGTGACTCCGGCGGTGCTCTCGGTGGGCGTGTTGCATGTGTGTTCCTTGACGAGCAGGGGAGCGGGACGTGGTGACCGGGGGCGACGAGCCCACGCTCGGTATGCCTGAGCGGGGCGGGCCGGCTGTCGACGGCACCCGGGTCCCCGTGCTTGCGCGGCCGCTGGCCTCCTACTACCTGCTGCTCTCCTCGGCTGGCCTGCTGTTGCTGCTCGGGCTGGTCATGGTGCTGTCGGCATCCAGCGTGCGGTCGTTCGACGAGCTGGGCTCGTCCTACGCGGTGTTCGCCCGGCAGGCGACCTGGGTGGGCATCGGCCTGCCACTGCTGGTGCTGGCCAGCCGGCTGCCCGTGCGGGTCTTCCGGGTACTGGCGTACCCGGTCATGATTGTCTCGTTGGTACTGCTGACGGTCGTGCTGACCCCGCAGTTCGGGAAGTCGATCAACGGTGCGCAGCGATGGATCGAGTTGGGCTCGTACACCCTGCAGCCCAGCGAGATCGCCAAGCTCGGCCTTGTGCTCTGGGGCGCGGATCTGCTGGTGCGTAAACGCAAGCTGCTGGGCGACTGGAAGCACCTGCTGGTCCCGCTTGTGCCCGGGGCGTTGCTGATCTGCGTCCTGATTATGCTTGAGCCCGACATGGGGACCACGATCGTGGTTTTGTTGATCATGCTCATGCTGTTGTGGGTGGTCGGGACGCCGCTGCGGGTCTTTGTCTCCATCAGCGGTGTGATCTTGTTGGCTGGTACCGTCCTGGCCATCCGGGAGCCGTACCGGTTCGAGCGGCTGCTGTCCTATCGCGACCCGTTCGCCGATGCCCATGACACCGGTTTCCAGGCGGTCCAGGGCTTGTACGCGCTGGCGTCGGGAGGGTGGTGGGGTGAGGGGCTCGGCGCGTCCCGGGAGAAGTGGCCGGGGCTGTTGCCCAACGCCCACACCGACTTCATCCTCGCGATCATCGGTGAGGAGCTGGGCCTGCTCGGCACATTGGTCGTCGTCATCCTGTTCGCCGTTCTCGGGTTCGCCGGCATCCGGGTCGCCCACCGCAGCGCTGACCCGTTCGTCCAGCTCGCCGCGGCATCCGCCACCGGCTGGCTGCTTGGCCAATCCATGATTAACATGGGCGCTGTGGTGGGCCTGCTCCCGATCACGGGAATCCCGCTTCCGCTGGTCTCGTTCGGGGGCTCCGCGCTGGTTCCCACGATGCTCACGGTCGGGATGCTGCTGTCGTTCGCCCGGCACGAGCCCGCGGCGACCGCGATGCTCAGTGCCAGGGCGGCAGCCCGGCGCGAGGCGCGGGAGGCAGGTGAGCCGGCGGCGGGCGGCGGGCGTCGTTTCCGGGCCCGCGCGCGGGTGGCCCGGGGCAGCCGCGGCGACAGCGGTGATGATGACGTTGCCGAGAGGATCTCCGCGGCCGCGCACCGTTGACCCGATGCCGAGACGGCCGCCCGCCGCGGGTGACAGATGATCGACAATCATGACGCCGGCCGCGCCGCACGAAGGCCGGGCCGTTGTCACGGCTGGCCGTCCCCAGGATAGTTTTCCCCGAATGGCGTCCCGGCCGAGGGGTGGAGGATGGGATGAGCGACAGCGAGTCGGTCGAGGCGATCCTGCCGGGGCCGGTTCCGCTCGCCCGGCGGATGGGTGAGATCGGGACGTGGGTGATGCGTGACCCGCTGCGGCTCGGCGAGGTCCGTGACGTCATCTCGCTCGCTGGTGGGCTGCCGGCCGGGGAGACGCTGCCCGCGGCGGAGATCGGTGCGGCCGTGCACCAGGTGGCGACCTCGAAGGCAGCGACGGCCGCGTTGCAGTACTCGGCGGCTGAGGGCCTTCCCGCGCTGCGCGCCTGGATCGCGGACCGGGCGTCGGTGGACCGTGGGCGCCCGGTCGACCCGAGCCAGGTCGTGGTGACCGCCGGTGGGCTGCAGGGCCTGGACATCATCGCGCGTGCCCTGCTCGACCCCGGGGATCTTGTAGCCATTGACGAGCCCGTCTTCCCGGGTTCCCTGCACTGCCTGGAGATGTACCAGCCGGAGTTCCTGGCGATCCCGGTTGACGACGACGGCCTGGATGTCGGCGCGCTCGCCGAACGGCTGGCCGGCGGCCAGCGTCCCAAACTCGTCTACACGGTCGCGACCTTCCATAATCCGACCGGGGCCACGCTCACCGATGCCCGGCGGCGGCAACTCGCGGAGCTGGCCGAGCGGTACGGGTTCCTGGTGGCCGAGGACGAGCCGTACCCGGCACTGCGCTTCCGGGGAGATCCCGTGCCACCGGTTGCCACCTATGGTGATCGAGTCATCACGATCGGATCCTTTTCCAAGACGCTCGGACCGGGGCTGCGGGTCGGCTGGGTGCTGGTGCCGCCCGCGCTCGTGGACGCGGTAGGCCGCGCGAAGCTCTGGTCGGACCTGCATACCTCCACGCTGACGCAGTACGCCCTGCTTGAGCTCTTCGGCCGGGAGGGCTGGTACGACGCGCACCTGGCGACCCTGCCGGCCATCTACGGACGGCGGTGCGCGGCTCTGCGTGCCGCCATCAGCGAGCATCTGGCGGGGATTGTCGAGGTCAACGATCCCGCTGGCGGGCTGTTCGTCTGGGGGCGGGTCGTCGCGCCCGGCCTGTCCGCGGACGACCTGCTCGACGCCGCGGTCCGCCGCGGGGTGACCTACGTGTCCGGTCCGCAGTTCGCTGTGCACAATCCCGACTCCACGACGATGCGGATGTCATTCGCGGGCAGCTCCCCGGAACGTCTTGAGCTCGCCGCCCGCCGGCTGTCCGACGCCGCGGCCGCGGCCCTCGGGCCGCGGGCCTGACGTCCTGACGTCCTGACGCGGGGAGGGCCGGCCGCGGTTGTGCTGTTCCTCTGTGCTGTTCCTCGCGTCACCGGTGCGCCCGGCCGCGCGAGGCAGCGGCCGTCGCCGCCGCTGGTGGGACCCGGAGAGCGATCCGTCGCTGAGGTGTGTCATCGTCGTGGACGATGCTGAGGAGTGTGGTGCTCGCCGGCGGTGGCACGGCGGGCCATGTCGAACCTGCGCTGGCGGTCGCGGACGCCCTGCGGGCCGCTGACCCCCGGATGCGCCTGACCCTCCTGGGGACGGAGTCCGGGCTGGAGGCAAGGCTCGTGCCGGCCCGCGGGTACGAGCTGGTGACCATCCCGAAGGTGCCGTTGCCCCGTAAACCCACGCCGTCCCTGCTCACCGTGCCCGGCAGGCTCGCCGGGGCGGTCAGCCAGGCGTCGGCGGCGCTGCTGCGGGTGCGCGCGAGCGTGGTTGTGGGCTTCGGCGGGTACGTGTCCGTCCCGGCCTACCTCGCCGCGCGCCGGGCGGGCATCCCGATCGTCGTGCACGAGGCCAACCCGGTGCCGGGGGTGGCGAACCGCATCGGTGCCCGGTTCACGTCTTTTGTGGCGGTGTCCTACCCGGGCACTCCGTTGCGCGGCGGTCGGCTCACCGGTATCCCGCTGCGTCCGGAGATTCTGAGTCTGGACCGGTCGCCGACGGCCGCTCGGGCCGCCCGGATCAGCTACGGCCTGCACCCGGGTCACCCGACGCTGCTGGTTTTCGGTGGTTCGCAGGGGGCTCGGCGGCTCAACGACGTGATCAGTGCGACGGCCAGGGAGATCACTGCGAGCGGGGTCCAGGTTCTGCACGCGGCCGGGCCCAAGAACGTCGACACGGTGCTCGCGGCGCTGCCCCCGGACCTGCCTGTGCCCTATGTGGTGCGGCCGTATCTCGATCACATGGCATCCGCGTACGCGGCGGCGGACCTGGCCCTGTGCCGGTCCGGCGCGATGACCTGCGCGGAGCTGGCCGCGGTCGGCCTGCCCGCTGTCTACGTTCCGCTTCCGCACGGTAATGGTGAACAGCGGCGTAATGCCCTGGCGACGGTGGAGGCCGGCGGCGGTCTGCTGGTCGACGATGCCGGGCTCTCCCCGGAGTGGGTGCGCGCGGAGCTGCTGGGCCTGCTTACCTCGGCCGAGCGGCTGGCGAAGATGGCGGCGGCCTGCGCCGGTTGCGGGCATCCCGGTGCCGTGGACGCGATCGTGTCGATGATCAGGGATGCCGCGGCCTCCCGCCGGCGGCAACCGGCACGCCACGCTGCCCGCTGAACCTCGGTCCGAGGCGATGGATGGGGCAAGATGTCAGCTGTGACAGCTCGGGCGCTACCGGACAACTTCGACCGCGTGCACCTCGTCGGGATCGGTGGCGCCGGTATGAGCGGCCTCGCGCGCCTGCTGCTGCGGCGCGGCGCGTTTGTGTCCGGAAGCGATGCCCGCGACACCCGTCACCTGGCCGCGCTACGGGCGCTCGGGGCGGAGGTGATGATCGGTCATGATCCACGGCATGTCGGCGACATCCATACATTGATCTTTTCCCAGGCCATTCCGGCTGGAAATCCGGAGGTCGAGGAGGCGAGAAGGCGCGGCCTGCGCGTCGTCTCACGGGCCGCCGCGCTGGCCGCGCTGATGCGGGGATTCCAGGGGCTCGCGGTCGCCGGTACCCACGGGAAGACGACGACCACGCTGATGGCCACCGTCGCCATGCAGGCATGTGGAGCCGACCCGTCATTCGTCACCGGTAGTGATATCAACGAGGCTGGCTCCAACGCGCATGCCGGTTCGGGTGAGATCTTCATCGCCGAAGCCGACGAGAGCGACGGCGGATTCCTCCTCCTCGAGCCGTTCGCGGCGGTCGTCACCAACGTTGAGGCCGATCATCTTGACTACTACCGTCAGCGTGCGGACGTCGACACGGCCTTCGCGCGGTTCGTCAGCGGCGTCGACCCGGCCGGCTTTGTGGTGGCCTGCCTGGACGACCCCGGCGCGGCCAGGCTCATCACCGCGCTGCGGGACAGCGAAGGCCCGAAGGTGCCACGGGTCACCACCTATGGCGAGTCGGTGGACGCCCACGTCCGGGTGGAGCTCGCGATGGTCTCGCCGACCGGTTCCACCTGTGAGGTGGTCGTGCGGGGCCGGCGGCTGGGCGAGCTGACCCTGCGGGTACCCGGGCGGCACAACCTGCTGAACGCCGCGGGCGCGCTGGCCGCCGGGCTGGAGCTCGGCCTGCCCGCGACTGGTCTGCTGGCGGGGCTGGCGGGGTTCGCCGGTGTCCGCCGCCGGTTTGAGGCCAAGGGCACCGTCGAGGGCATCCGGGTGATTGACGACTACGCCAACCATCCCACCAAGCTCATGGCTGTGTTGCGGACCGCCCGTGACGTTGCCGGCGGCGGCGGTGTCGTCGTCGCGTTCCAGCCGCACCTGTACAGCCGGACGGCGGCCTTCGCGGCCGAGTTCGGCGCCGCGTTGGGTCTTGCGGACGCTGTTGTGATCATGGATGTCTTCGGCGCGGGGGAGCGGGAGATCCCCGGGGCCGGTGGCGCGGCGATCGCCGCCCGCGTGCCGCTTCCCGCCGACCGGGTCGTCTACGAGCCATCCTGGTCGGCCGCGGCGGGCCGGGTCGCGGCGTTCGCGCGTCCGGGCGATCTGGTGCTCACGGTCGGCGCGGGTGACGTGACCCTGCTGGGCGGGGAGATCCTGCGCGTCCTCGCCGAACGCGCGACCCTCCCCCGCTGAC
>NZ_CAKJTP010000091.1:0-756 GCF_917627335.1 Protofrankia sp. CiT1
CGTTGCGACTTCGGTTTATGACCAGCGTGCGATCCATGATCGGCGCGTGTTTGTCGTTGTGTACGGTTTTTGCCCGGATCGGCGTGCCTAACAACAAACATGCGCCGATCATGATGGCAATCAATGCTGGCCGGCCGCATTTTTCCTGCTGTCAGGCCACGTATTGTCACGTGAGCTACGTTCAAGTAAGAGCGTCCGGTAATAGGGGTGTGGGTCAAGGAGCGGGGCTGGGGTGCGTGCATCGTGAGGCGGCGGAGGGAGTCGCCGGAGGTGGTGGGTGGTGACCGACGAGCCGGGCTACCCGTGCATCGCGCGGCGATGGACGGGGAGCGATGATGCGAGGTGCGTGCCCTGGCCCCGCGACACCGCGTCCCCTATTGCCGGGCGCTTGAAGTTGGACGAGTCGAAGGAGCCGAAGAAGAAGGCCTTCCAGCTTTTCGTGCCGGCCTGGCCCGCGGCGGCGTAGAAGTCGTTGGCGTTACCGGACGCACCGAGGTTCCACAGGTAGAGAACGGCGGTCACGGCGAGCAGAGCCACGAGCGTGGGCCGGGCTCATCCCGGGTCGAGCGGGTGCCCGCGTAGCCCGCGGCGCAGTCTGGCCGGCGGCCGCTCGTCGCTGTCACGATGGGGCTCCGCACCCGGATGCGCTCCCGGCGGGCTGCTCGTGGGGAGCAGGGCCGAGGCGGACACAGGCGTTTCTCCAGTCCGGGCGTGGTCGGTGATGTGGTCAGCGGTGTCAGCGGTGTCAGCGGTGTC
>NZ_CAKJTP010000091.1:1086-4637 GCF_917627335.1 Protofrankia sp. CiT1
CCCAGAGCGAAGACGACGAGGCCCTCGAGCTGGTGGCGGCCGGCTCCCGAGCGGCCTCGTACACCGAAGGTCAGCCGCCGGTTCGCCGCGGTGTTCGCGACCGCGGTGAGCGCCAGCGCGAGCAGGTTCGCGGCCTGCGCGCCGGCCAGGCCGCGCAGCAGCACGTACAGCACCAGGTAGGCCGCGGTGCTTGCCAGCCCTACGCCGGTGAACCGCACCAGCTGTCTGGGCAACCCGACCGGCACGCCGGGGACAGCCGGTTCCAGCGGCGCACGGCCGAGCTGGCGGCGCAGGTCACGCACGGGCAGCGCACCGCTGGCGAGGGCACGCCCGAGCCGGGCGACGCCTTTGAGGTCGGCCAGCGCGGTGGCCGCGATGTCAACGCGGCTGTCGGGATCGTCGATCCAGTCGACCGGGACCTCATAGATGCGCAGCCCGGACCGTTCGGCGAGGACGAGCAGCTCCGTGTCGAAGAACCAGCCGGTGTCCTCGATCAGCGGCAGCAGCCGCGCGGCGACGTCGGCGCGGATGGCTTTGAACCCGCACTGGGCGTCGGAGAAACGGGCGGCGAGCGTGCCGCGCAGGATGAGGTTGTAGCAGCGGGAGATCACTTCCCGCTTCGCGCCCCGGATGACCCGCGAGTTACGTGCCAGCCGGGTCCCGATCGCGAGATCGGAGTGCCCGGAGATCAGCGGGGCGACCAGCGGTAGCAGCGCCGCGAGGTCGGTGGACAGGTCGACGTCCATGTAGGCCAGCACCGGAGCGTCAGACGCCGACCAGACCGTGTGCAGAGCGCGCCCGCGGCCTTTCTGGTCAAGGTGGATGACAGTGACCTCGGCGATGGCGGCCTGGAGCGTCTCCGCCACGGCGAGGGTCGCGTCGGTGCTGGCGTTGTCCGCGATCGTGATCCGGAAGGGGTACGGGAAGGTCCTGGTCAGGTGCGTGTGCAGGCGGCGTACGCAGGGCTCCAGGTCGGCCTGCTCGTTGTGGACGGGAATGACCACGTCCAGCACTGCCGCGGGATGGGTCGCCAGGACAGGCCGGCGGGCGGCTGGAAGGGGCTCGCCGACGGACCGTGGGGTGTTTCGATCAGGTGCGTCTCTACCAGGTGCGTCCTGCGGGGCGGAGGTCACGGTGGGCATGGAATCTACAGTCGCTCCGGGAGCTGTCGGCTCTTTGTGCCGAAGCTGTGTCTTTCCTGTGAGCCTGTTCGTGCCCGCCTGGGCGCGGCTGGCAGGCACGGACGTCAGCGCCTGCCGTGGGCTGACGGCTGGCCACCGGTGACCGTGCCGCTGGCCAGCGGGACCGCGGCCGGCACGTGCGTGGGCAGCCGGACGATAAACGCCGTCTGACCAGGACGGCTCGTTACTCCTATGCTGCCGCGGTGGGCGGTCACGACGGCGTTGACGATGGCCAGCCCCAGCCCGGTGCTGCCGGCCGCGCGGGAACGGGAACCGTCACCGCGGGCAAAGCGCTCGAACACGGATGGAAGAAGATCCGCCTGAATGCCGGGCCCGTCGTCGAGGACGGTGAGCACAGCAGGACCGGGGGAGCGGGCGTGCAGGCTCGCGGTGACCATTGTGCCGGGCGGGGTGTGGGTCCGGGCGTTGGCGAGCAGGTTGGCCAGCACCTGATGCAGGCGGGCCGGGTCGCCGGTGACGATCACCGGCTCGTCGGGCAGGTCGAGTTGCCAGCGGTGCTCGGGGCCGGCGGCATGGGCGTCGCTCACCGTGTCCACGACAAGCCGGGAGAGGTCGACCGGCGCGGCCTCGAGGGGACGCCCGGCGTCCAGCCGAGCGAGCAGCAGCAGGTCCTCGACCAGGCTGGTCATCCGGGTCGCTTCGGATTCCACCCGGCGCAGCGCGTGGGCGACGTCGGGGGGCAGCTGGTCGCGGTCGCGGCGGGTGAGCTCGGCGTAGCCGCGGATGGCGGCCAGCGGGGTCCGCAGCTCGTGGCTGGCGTCCGCGACGAACTGGCGGACCTTCATCTCGCTGGCCTGGCGCGCCGCGAGCGCCGCGCCGACATGGCCGAGCATGCTGTTGAGCGCGGCTCCGACCTGCCCGACCTCGGTACGCGGGTCGGTGTCCGCTGCCGGGACGCGCTCGGCCAGGGCGACCTCGCCGCGGTCCAGCGGAAGCTGGGTGACCCGCCTGGCGGTGGCCGCCATGCGTCGCAGCGGGCGCAGGGTGAGCCGGACCACGACCGTGCCGGCGAAGCCGGCCAGGAGCAGCCCGGCCCCGGCGACAGCGGCTCCGACAGCCACCAGCTGGTACAGGGTCGCCTGGACGGGGTGCAGCGGCAGCCCGGTGATGAGCACGGCGCCGTCCGGCATCCGGCGGGCGATCAGCCGGAACTCCCCGTTGCCGCCGATCGTGCGGGTATGCGGATGTTCGTCGGCCGGCACCTCGGTCAGAGCCGTCGCGCTCGCTGTGTCCAGGGGCGCAAGCGAGCCATCATCGTTGATGATTACGGAGTCGGTGACCGTGCCGGCCACCAACCGGGCTCCGAGCGTGCCCGCGGACTGGCCCCGCGGCAGCAGGAAATCCGGTGGGCGGGCGGCGGTGTACGGGTCGACCAGGCTGTTCTGAGGCCTGTCGAAGGCCTTCTGGGAGCGGGCGACAGCGGCGATCAACTGGCCGTCGAGGCGTCCCACCAGATAGTCGCGAAGTGCTATCTCCGTGACGACACCCACCACCAGGCACACCGCCGCGAGCAGCCCGACCAGGCCCGTGACCAGGCGGGCCCGCAGTGACCACCCGAGGCGCCATGCCCTGTTACCCACAGCCGCCGCTCATGGCCGATGCTCGCCAGGCTTCAGGACGTAGCCCGCGCCCCGCACAGTGTGGATCATCGGCGTGCGGCCGGCGTCGATCTTCTTCCGGAGATAGGAGATGTAGAGCTCGACGACGTTGGCCTGGCCGCCGAAGTCGTAGTTCCAGACCCGGTCGAGGATCTGGCTCTTGCTGAGCACCCGGCGCGGGTTGCGCATCAGGAAGCGCATGAGCTCGAACTCGGTGGCCGTGAGCTCGATCAGGTCGTCCCCGCGCCGGACCTCGTGGCTGTCCTCGTCCAGGGTCAGGTCGCCGACCGTCAGCTCGGGGGAGGTGCGCGTGGCCGCGACGCCGGCCCGGCGGATCAGGCCCCGCAGCCGGGCGACGACCTCCTCCAGGCTGAACGGCTTGGTCACGTAGTCGTCGCCACCGGCGGTGATCCCGGCGATGCGGTCCTCCACCGCGTCCCGGGCGGTCAGGAACAGCACCGGGACGTCGGATGCCTCCGCGCGCAGCCGTCGCAGCACCTCCAGACCGTCGATGTCGGGCAGCATGACGTCGAGCAGCACCGCGTCCGGGCGGAACTCCCGGGCCGTGCGTACCGCGCCGAGCCCGTCCGCGGCCATCCGGACTTCCCAGCCCTCGTAGCGCAGCGCCATCCCCAGCAGTTCGGACAGCGCGGGCTCGTCGTCGACGACGAGCACCCGCAGCGCGGTGCCGTCCGCCCGGCGCAGCGCCGGGAGCAGCTGGCGCGTGTTCTGGCGCACCGGCTGGTGCGCC
>NZ_CAKJTP010000091.1:5319-15097 GCF_917627335.1 Protofrankia sp. CiT1
GGGGGACGCCGGCCCGCCGGGGAGCAACGCCATGGCAGTCATGCAAACACAGTGACCGTGCTATCCGTGCGCCAGCCGTGTAATTCCTGTGAATTTCCTGTGTTTACCCGGCGGGGCCGGACCGAGGCCTATCGATCCGGGGCGTATCGATCCGGGACGTGCCAGAGGCGGGCACAGTAGTCTTCTCAGCGCCGGAACGGGTATAAGGGGCGTGGCCCCGCGGGGTGCGGCCGGGGTCCTGATCGCGTGATCCGGCGAGCGGCGTCCGCCGGCCGGGTGGGTCGTGACGGTTTGGCAACGGGGGTAAGGCATGCCGGATTCCGCCATCGTGGATGTCCCGATCGGGCTCATCCTGGTGTTCGCCATCGGCAGTGTGGCGGTCTCGCGCCTGAACGAGACCGTGTTCGGCCTGGTGTGCTACCGCGGCCGTCAGCTTGAGGCCGAGCTGCGTCGTCTCTTCGGCGACCGGCCGGTCGACACCACGGCCGCCGCCGTCGACACCAGCCGGACGGCCCAGCTCCTCGACGGCCCGCTGCGGGGACTGCGCTCGGGCAGGCATGCGGGAGAGGCGCCGGACATAGGGACCGCGCCGGTCTCGGCCAGCGCCTGGCGGCGGGCCCGCCGGATGCGGCTGCCGTCGTACATCCCGTCGGTGGCATTCGCGCGCGGCGTGCTCGACATGCTGGAACCGCCCGCGCGGGTGCTGCTCGCTCGGATGGACCGCCTCACGATCCCCGACGCGGCGCTCCCGGCCCTGCGCGAGGCGCACCGGTCGCTGACCGACGTCAGTGCGGCCGCGCTGTCCGAGGCGCTTGCCGCCTCCCCGGCGGCCACCGAGGAAAGCCGCCGGATCGCCGTGTCGATCGTCGGGCTCGCCGCCGCGGAACCGGTCGGGCCGCTGCTGGACGAGGTGGCCAAGCTGCCCGCGGACGCCCCGCTCCGATCAGCGCTGATCGGCATCGTCACCCGCGCGGGCCACGACCGCGATCGGATCATCGCCGAGCTCGCCGAATGGTACGACGACACGATGGACAGGCTGTCGGGCTGGTACAAGAGGCGCGTCACGCGGTTTCTGTTCGTCTACGCGTTGCTGCTCACCCTGGTGCTGAACCTGGACGCGGTCGCTCTCACCAACGCGCTGTGGGAGAACCGGTCGCTGCGGACCGCCGCGGTGGAGGCCGCGTCCACCGAGCTGGTGTCGGCCACGGCGACCGCCACACCCGCCGCCAGCGCCGGGGAAGCCGCGAACCGGGCTGTGAACGCCGTCCGGGACGCGGCGGCGCTACGCCTCCCGCTGGGGTGGAGCGGGGCCGGTGCCGACCGTTCGGATCCCCGGCGGATTCCCGATGACACGGGTGGCTGGGCGTTGAAGATCTTCGGGTGGCTGCTCACCGCGCTCGCGCTCTCGCTGGGTGCGCCGTTCTGGTTCGATCTGCTCGGCCGTTTCGTCAACATGCGCAGCAGCGGTCCCAAGCCCACTCCCGCCAGCGACTGACCAGCCTGGGCGCCGGTTGGCATACCCGTGGGCATGACCCGCCGCGCCAGGGCGTCACGGTGACCGGCACGGGTCGGCGCGCAGGACGAGCTCAAGTTCGAAGCGGACGTCCGGGTCGTCCAGGCCGTCGCCGAACAGGGCACGCAGCTGGTTCAACCGGTAACGGATCGTCTGCGGGTGGACCTGGAGCTCGGCCGCGATCCGGCCACGTTGCCCCCGCAGCCGCAGCCATAGCAACAGGGTCTCCGCCAGGCGCGCACGGACTTTGGCGGGCAGCCCGTCCAGCGGGGCGAGCCGCCGGCTGGTGAGGTCGGCAAGCAGCGCCGGGTCCTGGGCGAGCAGCAGCTGGGCCAGGTGGTCGTCGGTGAACAACGGCTCGCCGGGGCCGTCCGGCGCTCCAGGCAGCGCGCCGCGGTCACGGACGCCTCGGGCGAAGGCCGCTCTGGCCGCGCTCGCGGACGCCTCGGGCCACGGGACGGCCGGGCCGACGATGGCGCCGAGACCCGCCAGCGCGCGTTCAAGCCATCTCCGGCGGCCGGGGCCGGCCGGGTCGCCGATGAACATCCAGATGTCATCACCCTTGATGGCGCGGGGGGCGTCGGGCGGCAGGGCCAGGCATCCGACGCGGTGGTTCACCCGCTCCTCCTGGCCGTCCGCGCTCGTGTCCGCGTTCGTGTCCGCGTTCGCTGGCCCCGGCACGATGACCGCGGCGAGGATGTCGGGCAGCCGGTAGGAGGCGGCACGAGCGGTGTGTTCGATCGTCACCGGGCTACCGCCCGACAGCATCAGCTCGCCGAGCCGGTCCCACAGCCGGCCGCGTTCGCTCGCCGCCTGGGACTGCGCCAGCGCATAGCCCTCGGCGGTGGCACCGGAGATCCCGTCGATATAGGCGAACATCGTCTCGGCCAGCGACACGAGCCCGTCAGCGTCCAGCCCGCTGTGCTGCGCCGCGTTCGCCAGCCGGCGCCAGGCGACCCGGGCGCCGACCCGGTAGGCACCGAGCAGCGTGTCCAGGGAGCGGCCGGCGCGGAACTCGCCGCGTCCCAGCCGGACGTAGACCTCGCGGCTGGTGGCCAGGTCCGGCGGGCCGCACGAGTGCGTGCCGACCACGGTGAGGAAGCGCATCAGGGCCTCCTCAACACCCTGGTGGACACCGCGGCCGAAGGAGCCTTCCAGCGGACGTGCGTACGCCGGTACCTCGCGCGCGATAGCCGCGATCAGGTCATCGCTCAGGGTTACGAGCTCGAGTCGCAGGATATCGGCTAGATCAGAAGGAAACTGTCCTCCTGGAACAGTTTGCATCGGGCGCACTCTACTCCGGGTGGTCACGCTGCCAGGGTGTCTCATCGACCGTCGCGAGGAAGGCCGGCCGCGCTTCGGGCCGGCATTGCCTCCGGCCGGCCGTAGTGGATAATCAGGCATCGTGGACGTGCCGACCGGTTTGTTCAGCGCTGTGGTCACCGGCGTCATCATCGGCGTTCTCGCGCGTCTGGTCGTGCCGGGCCGGCAGGCTATCGGCTGCCTGATGACCATTCTGGTCGGGCTTGTCGGCGCCGCGATCGGCCTGATCGTGGCCAGGGGGATTGACGCCAGCTGGCTTCTCACCCTCGCTCTCCAGGTCGCCGTGGCCGCGGTTCTGGTCATGGTGGCGGCGGGAAGCCGCAACATGCGCTGATCGACGGGTCATGCCCGCCGATGGGAGCCCCGGTCCAGCCCTGACGGGATTCTTCGCAAGCAACAGATCCCAGCGGTTGTGGCCTTGTGGCGCGGATCATCCAGGACCAGAACCATCAACGGCGCGGGAGCAGTAGCGTTGCCAACCGTGCCCCCTCGTACCGAGACGAACACGATCGCCGTTTCGCTGCCGGCGCCCTCCTATCCGGTTGAGAAGACCTCGCTCGCCAACGGCCTGCGCGTCGTACTGGCCCCGGATCACACGGCACCGGTCGTCGCGGTGGCTGTCCACTACGACGTCGGTTTCCGCTCCGAACCCGAAGGCCGTACCGGTTTCGCGCACCTGTTCGAGCATCTGATGTTCCAGGGCAGCGAGAATGTCGGGAAGGCCGAACATCCGAAGTACGTGCAGGCAGCCGGGGGCATGTTCAACGGCTCCACACACCCGGATCACACCGACTACTACGAGTTGTTGCCGTCCGGGGCGCTGGAACGCGCGCTGTTCCTGGAAGCCGATCGGATGCGCGCTCCGCGGATCACTCGGGAGAACCTGGACAACCAGATCGCGGTTGTCCAGGAGGAGATCCGGGTGAATGTCATGAACCGCCCCTACGGCGGCTTTCCATGGATCACGCTCCCACCTGTCGCGTTCGACACCTTCCCGAACACGCACAACGGCTACGGCGACTTCCATGAGCTCCAGGCGGCGAGTCTGGACGATGCCGAGGACTTTTTCGACAAGTATTACGCGCCTGGCAACGCCGTGCTCACCGTCGTCGGTGACTTCGACACCGAGAACGCGCTCAGGATGATCGATCGTTACTTCGCGGGGATCCCGCCCCGTCCGGTGCCGGTCCGGCCGAGTTTTGCCGAGCCGGTGCGTACGGAGGACCGGCGCGCTGTCCTGACCGACCCGCTGGCCCCCCGGCCCGCGCTTGCCGTCGGCTACCGGGTGCCCGACCCCACGGCGGACCTACCGGCCTTCCTGGCCTATGACGTGCTCACCCATGTCCTGTCCGCCGGTGACGCAAGCCGTCTGGAGCGGCGGCTCGTGCAGAAGGACCGATCAGTGATCAGTGTCAGTACCTACCTCGGCACCTTCGGGGACCCGTTCGACCAGCGGGACCCGCTGTTGCTCACCTTCGAGGCGCGCCATCCGGCTGAGTCGTCCAGCGCGGCGATCCTCACCGCGGTGGACGAGGAACTCGACCGCATCACCGCTGACGGCCTGGAACCGGGCGAGCTCGCCCGCGTGCAGGCCCGGATCGTCTCAGGCCTGCTACGTGAGGCTGACGACGCGCTCGGCCGGGCGCTGGGCATGGCCGCCTTCGAGCTGCACCGCGGCCGTCCCGAACTGATCAACGAACTGCCCGGTCTGGTCGGCGCGGTGACCTCGGACGGGGTGCGGGCGGCGGCGGCGGCGTTGCGCGCTCAGGGCCGGTCGGTGCTGGAACTGCGCGCCGGAGCGGCGTCATGAGCCAGGTTGATCTGCGCGGCGGCACCGGGACCGCTCGTATCCCGCCGGTGGCGCCGACCGTTGCGGCCGATCTTCCCGCGGTGGCCGAGCGGATGCTGCCAGGCGGGCTGCGGGTACTGGTGGTCCGGCGGGCCAGTGTGCCACTGGTGGAGGTGCGGCTGCGCATTCCGTTCACCGGTCGTGGCGCCGCGCATCAGGCCCGCGCCGAGCTGCTCGCCGAAACCCTGTTCACCGGTACCCAGTCGCGGGACCGGGTCGAGCTCGCCACGGCCGTCCAGGCGCTGGGCGGAGCGCTCTCGACCGGGGTGGACGCGGACCGGCTCGCGGTCGTCGGCTCCGCGCTCGCGACCAATCTCGTTCCCCTGCTCGATCTGATCGCCGAGGTGCTCACCGGGGCGGTCTACCCGTCGAGCGAGTTCTCCGGTGAACGGGAGCGGGTCGTCGAGGAGGTCACGATCGCCCGCAGCCAGCCCGCGGTGATCGCCAGGGAGGGCCTGCTGCGCCGGTTGTACGGCGACCATCCCTACGGCAGCGACACGCCCGCGCCGGACGTGGTCGCCACGGTGACCGAGGCCGAGGTGCGTGCCCTGCATGCCGAGCGCGTGTCACCGGCGGGTGCGATCCTGACCCTTGTCGGGGATGTCGATCCGCGGGCCGCGCTCGACCAGGTCGAGGCGGCGTTCGGCGGGTGGGCCGGCACGCGGGCCGATCCCACGCCACCGTTGCCGGCGCTGGTCCACGGCCCCGTCATGATTATTGATCGGCCCGGTGCCGTGCAGACGAACATCCGCATCGGCGGGCCGGCCGTGGACCGCCACGACCCCGCGTACGCCGCACAGCGGCTCGCGAGCACCGTTTTCGGCGGCTACTTCAGCTCACGCCTGGTGTCCAACATCCGTGAGGACAAGGGCTACACCTACTCGCCACGCAGTTCGGTCGACTATCCGGTCGCGGGAGCCCGTTTCACGGTGACCGCGGACGTGGCAACGGACGTGACCGCGCCGGCGCTGCTTGAGATCTTCTATGAGCTGGGGCGGATGGCTGTGCTGCCCGTGGCCGCTGATGAGCTGGACGCGGCCCGCCAGTACGCCGTCGGCACGCTGGCGCTGTCCACGGCCACCGCCGTAGGGCTTGCCTCGACGCTGTCGGCGTTGGCTGGCGCCGGTATCGGCGTCGAGTACCTGCGTGACCATCCCGTGGCGCTCGAGGGTGTGACGCCCGAGGACGTGCTGGCGGTCTCGGCACGGGTGCTGGCGCCGGCAAAGCTGGTGACCGTGCTGGTCGGGGACGCGGAGAAGATTTCCGCCGCGGTCAGCGGCCTCACCGAGCTCGTGACCGCTGACCGCTGACTGTTGTCGCTGACCGCTGGCCGTTGCCGCTGACCGGGTCTCACCCGGTCAGCGGCGGGACGGATTCGGCCGGGGCGGTGTCGGTCGAGGGCTGGCACCGCCCCGGCCGGCCAGTTCTCCGGGCAGGACCGCCCGCGGGTCGGCGACCGACTCGACCACCTGCCGGGCCAGCTCGTGCACGCGCCGCCCCATGCCGCGGGCGGTCCGGCGGAGCCGTTCGAACGCCTCCCTCGGACGGATGCGGTGACGTTCGGCAAGCACTCCGATCGCCTGCTCGACGATGACCCGTGAGGCCAGCGCATGCTCGAGCTGGACGACCGACAGCCGCAGCCGTTCGATCTCGGTCAGATCATGATCGGGACGCCGGGGCCGACCAGGCGGCGCGAGGTCCTCGGCAAGCAGATCGGCGAGGACCATCGCGGACAGCAGGTCGCCGACCGGCCGCACGTCACCGCCCGGACCTTCCACGATCCACCCGGCCGGCGACCTACGCAGGCGCATCTCGGCCTCGGGGCGGCCGGCGGACGGCCCGTTGTCCGGCGCGCCTGGGGACGGCCGCCGCCGGGCGGGCTGGCTCAGCCGCGCCGCTGTGCCGGATTCCGCTGGTGACGGTGCGGGCGGGCCGTTCTCGGTTCGCCCGCCGGCTTCGGCCGGCTCGGTGCTCTCGGCATCGTCCATGACGGTGCCGAGAGCACCGGCAATGCCGCGCAGCATTACGATCATGGATGGCGCGAGGGCGACCTGCGCTCGATCCAGCCCGATCAGCAGGCCGTGTAACCGGCCATCGCCACCCAGGACCGCGACGGCGACGTAGCTGCGCACCCCGAGCCGCGCCGGCTCGTCCGTGCCGGCGACCGCCGGATCACTGGTCACCTCGCTCAGAGCCACGGGCGCGCCGTCGAGTACCCGCGCGCCGATGGCCTCACCCCGGGGCAGGGTGAAGCCATCGGCGAGGCCGGGCAGAGCGCCCGTCGTCCGCCGGTAGGTCGCGGTCGAGGCCGACAGGGCCACGAAGGCCGTCGCTTCCATCCGGTGGACGGCACCCGCGGCCTGCAGCGCGGCATCGACCGCGCTCCACATACGTGCTGAAGGTACTGACGACACAGCCCGAACTCTGCCACAAACTTCACGGGCAGTGACGGACACCGTCCTCCAATCTGGTGCCACGGGCGTTCGGTGAGCGTGGAAATCAAGGTAGCTGTTGCTCTGTGTATCCTTTATGCGGCAGAAGCGACCTTCTCGGTAACCTGGCGCAAGCTCGGGTTCGTCAACGCGGTGCCGTCGGCGAAGACAACGGTGGGTACCGTTGCGTTCCCGTTGTTCGCGGTCCGGACGATCCGCTCGGCTTCCGGGTTCTCCTCGATGTCGACTGTCACGTACGCCAGCCCGGCCGCGTCGAGCTGGCGCTTGAGGCGGACGCAGTAGCCGCACCACGATGTCGTGTAGATCGTTAGCACGAACAGCCCTTTCTGCCGCGATGGCGGAACAAATCTTCATAACCACGGCGCGGCCGTGTCGCTTCCCGTCGGTGGGAACGGCTACGGTCCCCTCTATGGCCGGTTCGAGGGTCCCACCGAGGGATGACGATCCCGCCCGGCCGGTGGCGGGTGAGGCTCAGGCGTTGGTCGAGACGCTTGATCCGGAGCAGCGGTCCGCCGTGCTCGCCCCGATCGGCCCGGTCTGCGTCCTGGCTGGCGCGGGCACGGGCAAGACCCGGACGATCACCCATCGGATCGGCTTCCTGGTCGCTACGGGGGCACTCCCAGCCGGTCAGATCCTTGCTGTGACCTTCACCACGCGTGCCGCGGGCGAGCTGCGGGGGCGGCTGCGGGCGCTCGGTGCCGCCGGAGTGCAGGCGAGAACTTTCCACGCGGCCGCGTTGCGGCAGCTCGGGTACTTCTGGCCGAAGGTGGCGGGAGCGGCGCTGCCCAGGCTCGTGGAGAGCAAGATCGCGCTGGTCGCGCGGGCCGCCAGCCGGCTGCGCCTCACCCCGAGCCGGACGGAGCTCCGGGACCTCACCGGTGAGATCGAGTGGGCCAAGGCGACTCTGCTCACCCCCGCGGACTACCCAGCCGCCGCGGCTGCCGCGGCGCGCGAGACCACGCATCCCGCGGAGGTGATCGCCGACCTGTACGCCGCGTATGAGGCGGTCAAGCGGGACGCGGGCGTGCGCGACTTCGACGACCTGCTGCTGCTGGCGGCAGCGGTGATCGAGGAGCATCGCTGGGTCGCGGACGAGCTGCGGTCCCGGTACCGGCACTTCGTGGTGGACGAGTACCAGGACGTCAACCCGCTGCAGCAGCGCCTGCTCGATGCCTGGCTCGGCGAGCGGGACAGCCTCTGCGTGGTCGGGGACGCGAATCAGACGATCTACTCGTTCACCGGGGCGTCCCCGCGCCACCTGCTGGAGTTCCCCCGCCGCTTCCCAGCCGCGCACGTGGTCCGTCTCGTGCGTGACTACCGCTCCACCCCGCAGGTCGTCGCGCTGGCCAACGGGCTGATCGCGCGTGCCGGCGCGGCCGGGCAGCCGGCCCCATCCGAGCCGCTGAAACTCCTCGCGCAGCGTCCGGACGGCCCGGTACCGGTCTTCAGCGAGCACGACAGCGAACCCGAGGAGGCCGCCGCCATCGCCGGCCGTATCCGCGCGCTCCTGGCCGCGGGCGTGCCGGCCAGCGAGATGGCTGTGCTGTACCGGGTCAACGCCCAGTCCGAGGCCTACGAGAGCGCGATCGCCGCCGCCGGCATCCCCTATCTGGTCCGGGGCGGCGAGCGCTTCTTCGACCGGCCTGAGGTCATCGAGGCGGTGCGACTGTTGCGGGCGGCGCTGCGCTCGGCCGAAGGTGACCAGCCGGACGGCCTGGTCGCCCAGGTCAGTGACGTCTTCGCCGCGGTGGGATGGCGCTCGGACGACCCGCCGCATGGCTCGGGCGCCGAGCGGGAGCGATGGGAGAACCTGGCCGCGCTCGCCCGCCTGGCCGATGACATGGTGGCGGCCGATCCCGGGGCATCTCTCGAGCGGTTCGTGGCAGATCTCGCTGACCGTGCCGCGCACCAGCACATCCCCACAGTGGAGGGGGTGACGCTCGCCTCCCTGCACGCGGCAAAGGGCCTTGAGTGGGACGCGGTCTTTCTCGTCGGTCTCGTCGAGGGGACGTTGCCGATCATCCATGCCAAGACCCCCGCGCAGATCGAGGAGGAGCGTCGGCTGCTCTACGTCGGTATCACCCGGGCGCGGGAACACCTGACCCTGTCGTGGGCGCTGGCCCGTAACGAGGGCGGTCGCAGATCCCGCAAGCCCTCGCATTTCCTTGACGGGCTCATGCCGCGCCCGGCCGCGGCGCCGGGCACGCCGGCTCGGGCGGGCACGGGGGACGCGGGCGAGCGCGGCACCGGCGGGCAGCGGTCACGGAATCGCTCCGCGGTCCGCTGCCGGGTGTGCGGACGCCCGTTGGCGGGTCCGGCGGCCAGGGTGGGCAGATGCGAGGACTGCCCCGCCGACGTCGACCAGGCGCTGTTCGAGCGGCTGCGCGCCTGGCGGTCAGCTCGGGCGAAGGAGCAGGGCGCGCCGGCATTCGTGGTGCTCACCGACGCGACCCTGATGGCGATCGCCGAGCGCCGGCCCGCCGATGTCGCGCAGCTCGCCGGTATTCCCGGCATCGGCCAGGCCAAGCTCGACCGTTACGGCGAGGACGTGCTGGCTCTTGTCGACGGGCGGGCGCTGCCCGCGTCCGTCCCGTCGCCGTCATCCGGGTGATCAGCCTTGCTCTTTAGAGCGCCCGGCAA
>NZ_CAKJTP010000091.1:15575-16283 GCF_917627335.1 Protofrankia sp. CiT1
CCCCAGCCCGGGTTCTTGATCTATTTTCCTGTTGCCGACGCTCCAAAAAATAGGTTGCCTCGGTGGAGGCAGCCTTCTACCGTATTCAGCGAGCACTGGAAGTGCCTGTCCGTCGCTGACGTCAACGTAAGGAGGTGGTCCCTGTGAGCAGCACTGGGGCCATCGACGCGTTCGTCCGCCCGCCGAATCGGTTCAGGCCGCGTGCCGCCGTCCGTCGCGCATCGTCCTTTGTGAACCCCATCCAGGCATGGGCGATAGCCACGCTCCATCTTTCGGGTCCGCTTCGAGGTTTGCCGCTGGCTTGACAAGCCGCAGAGCGCCGACTTCGAGGCCGCGGATCCCGGACGGGACCGCGGCCTTTGTCGTCTCACGGTCTGACGAGTTGAGCTTGACCGAACCTTCCGTAACCGATTCCTGAATGAATATCGGAGATGACGCCGGTGTTTGACCCATTGATCGTTTCTCGGATCGAGCGGGACCGGCTGGCTTTGCCGTGCTGGGACGTGGATCCGGACCTGTTCTTCGCTGAGTCCCCGCGGGATGTCGAGGCGGCGAAGGCGGTCTGCCAGGGGTGTCCCCTGCGGCCTGCCTGCCTGGCCGCCGCTCTCGACCGGTGCGAGCCCTGGGGCGTGTGGGGCGGTGAGCTTGTGGTAACAGGCACAGTCGTCCCCCGCAAGCGGCCCCGCGGCCGGCCTCGCAAGACTGTCG
>NZ_CAKJTP010000091.1:16449-18272 GCF_917627335.1 Protofrankia sp. CiT1
CGGCCGCCGCCGGACGTTCATCCAGGGCCTGCCGGCGGCGGCCGCCAAGCGCCTTTCTGAAATATCAGGGGGCGTTGATCGGAATGTCTCCTGGCGGGCCATGGCGTGCCGGTAGTGTTTGATCGTGCCCAGCAGCCAGCGCACGTTCCCGGTCCAGACCGGTGCTCACGACACAGCCCTGACCACGGGCAATCAGGTCCGCGTCAGGGCTGATGGTGACAACCTGTCCGCCGCGGTCGCCGTCCTGACCCACCCGGATCTCGCCGGCATCGTGGATGTCGTCGCGTGGGTTCGTGACGGCTGGCTTACCGTCGCCAACGCTGGCGGCGCTTCCAGGGTTGCCCTCGCCGACCCGACCGGCCCCTGGCAGGTCCTGCGCGGGCACGATCCGGTGGCCGTGCAGGACCCGATGCACGGTGTTCCCATGGACGCGGCGCTGGATGATCCGTCACCGCCGAACAGCCGCAACTCCTACCCGCTTGCCGGCGTACGGCTCGCCTCGGCCTTCGCCGATCCGCACCGGTCACCGGACATCGTGGTCGTCCACAGCGCCGCGCACCACTGGCCGGAACGCGGCGGCCACCTGGGTGAGCACGGGTCGCTGGACGCGGGCCAGTCCCGGGCACCGCTGCTGCTGTCCGGGGCCGGGGTCCGTGGGCGGGGCATGCTCGACCGCTTCGCCC
Organism: Protofrankia sp. CiT1; assembly: GCF_917627335.1. NCBI lineage: Bacteria > Bacillati > Actinomycetota > Actinomycetes > Frankiales > Frankiaceae > Protofrankia > Protofrankia sp. CiT1. The sequence continues at coordinate 17,133 of NZ_CAKJTP010000091.1, forward strand.
GCACCGTTGACATCGCGCCGACCCTGGCGTTGCTGGCCGGGGCGTCCATGACGGGCCCGCAAGGGGCAGAGATCGACGGCCGGCCGCTCGCGGACCTCTGTGAGCCGGGCGCCCGCCATGTCGTCGGGCTGCTCTGGGATGGCGCGAACTGTAATGATCTGCTGAACATGGCCGGCACGGGTGAGCTGCCGGCCGTTGCGCGCCTGCTGGCGCGGGGGTGTGCCCTGGCCGGTGGTGCCATCGCCGAGTTCCCGAGCGTCACGCTCACGAACCACACCTCGGCGCTGACCGCGGTGGGCCCGGGACGGCACGGCATCCTGAACAACGTCTACTTCGACCGCGAGACCGGGCGCCGGATCATCGCCAACGACTCGTCCACCTGGCATGTGGCGTGCGACCAGCTCCGGGACGGCGTATGGACGATTTTCGAGGCGATCGCGGCGGCACGTCCGGGCGTGTCGACGGCGTGTGTGAACGAGCCGGTCGACCGGGGCGCGACCTATTCGACTTTCGCGCTGGTCCGCTCGATGAACGGCGGCGATGGCGCCAGCGGCCTGGGTGAGCATCTGCCCTCGGCACAGGACGACCCGTACGCGACCGCGCGGTGGGTCGAGGCGGATCCGGACTACGCCTGGTCGACCCAGGTGGACGCGCTCGGTCTCACGCAGGTTGAGCAGCTGTGGGGCGGGGATGCGCAGCCGCCCGCGTTCATGTGGTGGAACACGACGCTGACCGATACCGGGCACCACGGCGGCGGGCCCTACTCGCCGCAGGCCCGCGCGTCGATGATTGACGCCGACCGGCGTCTGGGGGCCTTCCTCGACCTGCTCGACGCGCGCGGGCTCACCGACGACACCGCCATCCTGCTGACCGCCGACCACGGCAGCGAAGGCGCGGACCCCGCGTGCACCGGCGACTGGGACGATGCCCTGCGGGCCGCTGGGATCCCCTTTCGTGACGAGGCCTACGGCTTCATCTACCTCGACGCTCCCAGCGCCGCCCCAGGGCCCGCGCGGGAGACGACAAATGATCACCAGTAGGCCGCGACGGGTGCGAAGGTGGTGGGGTGACGCTGTCGAAGAAGGCTTCCTGGTTCCTGGTCGCGGTGGGTGTCTGGTCCTGGATGATCTGGCCGACGTT
>NZ_CAKJTP010000092.1:0-2292 GCF_917627335.1 Protofrankia sp. CiT1
TCCCTCCGCCGCCTTGCGATGTACGCACCCCAGCCCCGCTCCTTGATCCATACCCCTATTGCCGGGCGCTCTAAGGCCGTAGCCCCGCAGCTTCCGAACATCCAGATCCGGACCACTCGACAGCCCACTGCGATCCTCTGCGTATGGCGGTCTCCACCACACCCGGGGCGATTCAGACCAGCCCCCCGGTGGGCGTCGGAGGTCACCAGGCGCACGCCGGACAGGCCGTGGGCGACCAGGCCGCGGAAGAATGCCAGCCAGCCTGCGCCGTCCTCGCTGGACACCACGTCTAGGCCGAGGATCTCCCGGCGACCGTCGCCGTTCACGCCCACGGCGAGCAGACGGTGCATGTTGATCACACGGCCTGCCTCGCGGACTTTCATCGTCAGCGCGTCGGCCTGCACGAACCGGTACGGTCCGGCGTCCAACGGCCGTGACCGGAACGCCTCGACCTGGCCGTCGAGATGCTTCGCGAGTTCCGGGACCTGCGATGTCGATATGTGGCAGCGTAACCTGGAGGTACTGGAGGTACCGACGGACTGGTAGCTGGCGAGAAGGGGACGGACACGGAGATGATGGAGCGGACGCCCCGCCAGGTTGCGGTCAAGGTCTCGCCGGAAGGCGACAAGCTGATCACCAGTGGCGCGCACTACCTGCACATGAGCAAAAAGGATCTTGTTGAGGCGGCGGTCGCCTTTTACCTGGACGCGCGCCGCGAGGAGATGCAGTCCGGGATGCGGGAGCTGTTGAGCGAGCTCGACGGCAGCCGCGCGTCACGGGTAGCGATGCTCGCCGGGATGACTCGTGCTGAACTCGACGCGGTCGGCGGCGTCGAAGAGGACCGCTGACGGCGGCTGGACGGGCCCGCCCCACGCTCCGCTGCCTGCGAGAGGATCTCACCTTGGCGATCCCGCGCGCGGACACGCCTCTGGAGGACATCGGCCATCCGCTGCTCGCCAAGATCGGAGACCGCTTCGCCGACGACGAAACCCCGCGGGAGCGGATCGCCGCGATCGACGATCAGGTGTTGTTCAAGGTGAAGGTCCAGCGCTGGCGCGGTGCGGTGTGGGTCGACGCCGGGATCCCATGGCTGGTGGCGGCCGGGCAGCGCGAGGAAGGCTCGCCCGATGACTTCTACGCGGCGCTGGCCGCACACGCAACCGCCGCGCGGGCACGCTACAACGCCAGACACTCCCCTGCTCTCACCACCACGACCTACATCGGTGACCTGCTGCCTGGCCGGGAGGACGAGCTGAGGTGGAGGGCCGAGTCGGCGACGCGCGCCGAGCACACACTCAGGGCCGCAGTGCACCGGCTGGTGCGCGAGTCGCTACTCGACGGCCAAGAACACGCCGTCATGCTGGACGGCGCGGCGCTGGGAATCCAGGTCCTCGCTGACCAAGGGCACGAGACCTATGTCGCGATCCGCATCATCGGCTCGGTACCGCGGCGGCTCGTCGCGACGATCCTCAGTCTCGTACCCGGGTGCGCGGCCGACGCATGGATGTCGGACTATGCGATGCCGCAGCGGGCAGTGGCCCCCGAAGAACAGATCTGGTCCAACATCATGGACCCAGCCGAGGCCGCGAAGTTCCTCGACCAGCAACCATGATCCTGCCATCCTTCCCGACCCGACCGCGTCGAACGCGCCCCGCCCGTAAGGACCGGCGATCAACGACTCGGCGAAGTTCAAAGGCAGGGTGACGAGGTTCGCGAACAGCAACAGACATGGGACCGCACGACGAACCTCCACGGGCCCACCAGTTACAGAGAGTCGCTGGCTAGCGATCAGCAGACCGACGGCCGACAGATCGACGGCCGCCCGACCAGCGGCGCTATCCACACCGGAACACCCAGACGCAAGCCAAGGGCGAGCACGGTGCCGAACCCGAAGCAGAACGTCAACGCGACCACCACACCCACGATCACGATCACCAGACGGGCCGACGCATCCTACCCCATCCGAAATTCGGGACACACGTTCGAATCGCTTGATGATGTTGAAGTCGACGCGGTCACTCGTCGTCCCCGCTGCTCAGGGCCCGGGTTGCGACCGGTCGGACAGCGATCTCAGGGTCAGCAACCAAGATCAAACGGTTCGGATGTCGGTACACTCGGTCCACCCTGTCCACCAGCGGGCCGCTGACCTGGGCAAATAGGTTGTAGCTAGCAGGCTCGGCGCGTGGAGATTTTCTATCGGTGCAGGTCAGCGGGCACGGGAAGCCGGTTCGTACAATGCCGGGCTCCTCGAATGTGCCGGCCACCGGTGGTGGCTGTCAACGCCGGGTACAG
>NZ_CAKJTP010000092.1:2920-12931 GCF_917627335.1 Protofrankia sp. CiT1
TGGAGCGGTCCCGGTTCCGTGGACAGCGGACCTGAAGTCCGCTGAGCCTTTCCCAGTAACCGTTGGTGGCAACGTGTAACCACAACGGTGTGTTCGGGTGATGGCCGTCAGGTGGTGCGGCCGTGCTCGGTGTGGAGGATCACGAGGGCGGCTTTCACAATCAGGCCGATCTTCCAAGGGCCGAGACTGACGTTGCGCAGGGCCTTGAAATACTTCAGGAGGGCGTTCGCGCGTTCGCCGACGCCCCGCAGCGCGTAGTGGATCATGTTGCGCTTCCTGTGGTCGTCGGGCAGGTCCTCGCCCGTGGGCTTCTTGTACGGGATCGCGACCTGGTCCTGTAGCCCTTCGTAACCGAGGTCGGCGAGGACCCCGCCGCCGGCGCCGCTCCACTCCGCGAGGACCGGCAGCGCGCCGGAGGCGCGCAGGGCGGTCGTGTCGTGCTCCCGGCCGGGCCGGACGTCGGAGACCCACAGCGGCCAGCCGTCGTCGGGGGCGGAGACGACCTGGACGTTGCCGCCGTGATTCTTGATTTTTCCGGACCACCAGAGGTCCACGCCCTTCGTCGGGCCGGGGGTGGAGACCTGGTCGGTCTTGATCACCGTGCCGTCGACCACGACGTGGTCGTAGCCCGCGGCTTTCGCGGCCAGCAGTGCGTTGCGCAGGTCAGGGGCCTGCCAGGCGAGGACCGCGACGCCCTCGTGGAGATAGCGGTAACCCGCCGAGGAACTGATGTCGTTGTCGTCGCACAGGTCCTTGATCCGGATGCCGTCACGGAACCAACGCAGTACGAGCACGGCCTGCGCCCACGGGGTGAGGGCGCGGGTCCCCTTCCGGGTGCCTCGACGCTCGCGCTCCGCGATCAGCAAGGTCGCCAGCCGGAGGACGGTGCTTTCGGAGAACTGCAGCTTGCCGACGTATGCGAGACTCATGCGCCCGCGGGGCCTCATCCTGACGTGGATCTGTCGAAGAACCTACTTCTTATCGAGACCCCGCGTCTTGCGTTTCGGCACCCCCGGGACCATCACAGTTCGTGATAACTACGAAGAGTAGCGAGTGGTTGCTGGGAAAGGCTCACTGTCCGAGGGGAAGGGGCGTCATGGGGTCAACACCCCGGAAGTGCACGCAGGAGTACAAAGACGAGGCGGTACAGTTGGTGCTCGAATCAGACCGGCCGTTGGCTGCGGTCGCGAAGAGCCTTGGCATCAACGACTCGACGCTGGGGAACTGGATGAAAAGGCGAAGAACAACAGCGAGAGCGAGGAGAAGCCGCTGTCGCTATCAGAGCGCGCCGAACTGATCGAACTACGCAAGAAATACGCGCAGGCGCAGATGGACAATGCCTTCCTAAAAACAGCGGCCTTCTTCGCGAGCCAGCATAAGTAAAATTCGATTTCATCGACGCACACGCTCCGAATACCCCGCCACCAGGCAATACATGGGTCTCGCATCCCGGACACCGTTGATACAGCGGGGTATCGCCAAGATCCGAGGCTACGGCTGTGCGCTCCGGAGGCTTCCACGGACGCTTCGCTGTCGGCCGATGCCCGGCGGCTGGCCGTGCGCCTCCTGTCCCGGCGCCGCGGAACCCGCCGCGGCCGGCACAAGCGGTGTCCGCGCGACGCATCCAGCGCTTCGCCGCTGGTCGCTATACGCTGGTGACCATGGTCGACTCCGGGGGTGTCTCGTCGCCCCGCTACCGGCGTCCGTACGCCGTCGCGGGCAGCCTCGACCTGCTCCGCGGCCCGGTGACCGGCGTGGTCCAGCTGCCCGCACACCTCGACTGGTCGGGTCACGCCGAATACGACCTGGACGCCCCGGGACGGATCATCGATCTCTACCGCGCCGTCCTCGTCGAAGCGGCTAACCCGCAGGACCTCTACGCCTACCTGAACGCAGCCGTGCTGCGCCGCCTCTGGGCGGTCCTTTGGCTACCGGCCCAACTCCGCCGGGCCTGGGATGAGAAGTTTCCCGTTCTTGCTGAAATCAGTCGAATTACCGCGATCGCCTAGAACTCATGGACGAAAACCACGAACGGATCACCCGAGTCGCACTCGCTGCGGGAAGACCGTACGGGCTTGCGCTCGCAGGTGGCTACGCCGTCCAGGCACACGGCATCGGTAGTCGCCCGAGCGGCGACGTCGATCTGTTCACCAGTTGGCGGCGACGGGACGAGTTCCCCGACCTGGTCACGGCTGTCATCGACGCGTTGGAAGAAGCGGGATACACGACGTCGATCGGGATGCGCGGCGAGACGTTCGTCCGAGTCATGGTGACCGACCCCGTCAACAGGCGGGCAGACAAGGTCGAAATCTCCGCCGACTGGCGTGCGCACGACCCGATCCAGCTCGACATCGGCCCCGTCCTGCACGCCGACGACGCCGTCGCCAACAAGATGTGCGCCCTGTTCGGCCGCGCCATGCCACGCGACTTCCTCGACGTCGACGCCGCCATCACCAGCGGCCGATACACCCGCGAACAGCTGCTCAACCTCGCCGCGCAGACCGACCCAGGCTTCGACCGCCTCATCTTCGCTGACGCCCTCGGCGCCCTCACCCAGATCACCGACACCGCCTTCGCCGAATACGACACCAAACCAGAAGCCGTCGCGGACCTGCGTCGACGCTTCGCCGAGCGGCGTCACCTCCTCCTCGCCAACCAGCCCCAGTGACAGCTCCTCGCCGCCCCAGCGACGGGCGCTCGATGGCGGCGGTGACTCTGGGGTGTGGAATCGTCCCTTCTGGTAACTGTCCGTAAGGGCGGTGGTAGGTGCGGCGCCGGTCCGGACGTCGAGCAGGGTCTGGAGGGTGCGTGTGTCCGCCGCTGCACGGCCAGCCGCCGCCCGTCCGCGGCCGGCGGTGGCGGTGGCGGTTCAATCGCCTACGATCACGGTCGCCAGAGGGGTCGAGGTGCCCGAAGCCGCCAGGTCTGCGGAACACTCGTTCGATCGGGTAGATGATGTGACGGTCGGCGTGGTCACTGGGTGTCGTCCCTGGTCAGGGCCCGAGTAGCGACGGGTCGGACGATGATGTCAGGGCCAGCAACCAAGATCAGTCGGTTCGGATGCCGCTGCACAGGGTCCACGCTCTCCCCTGCTGCTCGCTGATCTGACGATCAGCTTCGCCAAGTGCCTGAATCCGCAGGACCTTGGCCTCAATCGGACCGCCGGACCGCCGGACCGACGCTGCGTGGCTTGGCTGGCGGGTCACGACGCGTCCACGGGCACCGAACTCCACTCATGCTCGTCCCGTTGGGAGGTGCCAGGAGCTGGCGCCACCACGGCCGGCCAGCATTCTGACGGGCCCAGTGAAGTACGGACCGCGGCCGCGGCGGGCGCGTCGTGGCCGGTGCCGCCCTTTCGGGCAAAGTTGGGCCGCCGCGCGGGCGGAACGGGTCTGGACATCGTCGCGGGCTGTCCCACGTGTCGTCGTCACCTCACAATGAGGCTCGTCTCGCACGTGCGACCGGCGGCGCCGGCTGGCATCACGGCGAGCCGCGAACCGGGCTGGCTGCCCGCCGGCCGGCGGGCGCCCTGGGAGGCCAACGTGGACCACGACCGGCTGGATGTCCGGGATCCCGCCCTCACCCGCGGGCCCAGGGCGTCGGGCGCGGGCGGGCCCGCCGGGACGGTCAGCCACCCCGACGACCCGGGCGAGGACGAGCGATGACAATCGGTGCGCCGTCCCATACAGCCCCGCCGGTCGGGGCGCGCGAGCGTCATCGCCGGCCTGTCCTGGTGGAGACTCCGGATGCTGCCGACAACGCACCCGCCGCGCGGCTGTTGGCCCTGCAGCGCAGCGCCGGCAACAGGGCGGTCACGGCGCTGGTCCGGCTCGGAACCGACGCCCCTGGGCCCGCTGCCGTCCGACGGGTGCTTGTGGTCCAGCGGGAGCCGACACGGTCGGACCTGCTGGCCGCGCTGCGGGCGTCGATCGCGGCGGCGGACTGGAAGGACGTCGCGGTCCGGCTAAACGGGTTCAACGAGGCGGACATTAGAGACCTGTCCGCGAGGCTCTCCGTCGCGCAGGCCACCAACACCCGGGCCGCCGTCGAGGAGCACCTGGCCGGGTGGCCGCACCAGCCACTCATCCTGCAGAGCCTGGACGCGGGCAGGGCGCAGGTCGCCCGGCTGGGCGAGATCATGCACGCGTTCGATGCCGCGGCCACGCGCGGCGACTGGGCCGCCGCTGCGGTGCAGCTCACCCAACTGTCAGACGCGGACATGGCGCACCGCCTGGCACCACTGACGTGGCAGCAGAAGATGGAGCTAAAGGCCGTGTGCGGCGACAACGCCCGCATTCCGGCAGCCATCGAGCGCTCGGAGACCGCCCGGGTCGGCCGGGTGTTCGCCGCGTACGAGGCCGCTATCCGCGCCCATGACTGGAGGAGCGCGGTCGACCAGCTCAACGGCATGTCCCAGGCCGACATCAGGACCCGGGTGGCCGCGCTCGACGACAGGGCCCTCGCTGCGCTGGCGTCCGCGGCGCAGCCCGGCAACGCGCGGGAGCTGGTCCAGGCGGAGACGACCCGCCGTCGGCCAACGGAGATCGACCTCGACGCGGTGTCACCGGAGGAGCAGGAGCGCCTGCAGAGCCTGGGCATCCAGCTGCCGACGGTGTCGGCGGGCGCCGTGGACCCCCGGTCCGGGGCCAGCTATGTCGACCGGGCGGTGCAGGCCGTCGGGTATTCCATCTACCAGGGCGGTTTCGCCCTGTATCTCAACGGGATCGACATGCCGGTGCTTGTCCCAGAGCCGTACTTCGACTTCGGCGGTGGTTCGTACGCTCCCGCCGACGTGGCCACCTACGGGTCCCGGGAGGAGGCCGTCGCGGCGGTTCCCTTCGGGCCGCAGGCTCCCGGCCAGGCACGGCCCTACGCCTACTACCGGGCGGTCGGCGGTCTGACCGTGCCCACCATCTTCGCGGACGCGACGACGCCGCGGACAGTGCAGACCGCGCGGCAGGCGGTCCGCGAGCTCGTGCGCGAGGTCCAGCACGAGCTGGTCATCCTGGCCGTGACGCTCGTCGGCGGAATGGCGTTGCGGGCGGTGCTCCGACGTCTGGTCCGCGTAGGGGGCGGGGAAGGCGAGGCTGCGGCCGGCGCGGAGCTTGGCACCCCGGCTGCCCAGGCTCGCAGGTTTGCCCAGCAGCTGACGGACGAGGGAAAGCCGGTGGTGGCGAACATGGGCGGTGCGGGAGCGCCGCACGAGCCGGTCGACGCCATAAACATCAACAACCAGGCGGTCGCGCGACGCGGCATTCCCAACCATGTGAATGCCGACGCCGCCGATATCGGCGAGTTGTTCGACCCTGGCACGGTGGATCGCGTCGAAGCCTACAGAATGGCCCCCGAGGTAGTGGACTGGTCGCGCGGCGTTCCTGGGATCAAACGCGTGCTCCGGCCTGGCGGGACGTTCACCTACCGCTACCAGGGCGGGGGTAACGAAGACGCCCGACTCCTGGAGCGGCTGCTCCGGGCGAACGGCTTCAACGACGTGCAGAACCTTGGAGATGCGGTGGTGACGGCAACAAGGCCGTGATCGACTGTCCGTTCGGACGAAATTAGTTAGGTGCCCGGCGCGATGCACGTGGATCGGATCATCAGTCGGTAGATGAATGCGGCTGGCGAGCCCCGGGAGTATGTGTCGCATCCGGTGCGACGCACTTACTGGGAAGGCAGAAAGGTCAAGAACGAGACCATCACAAACGTCTCGCACCTCCCTCCGGTTGCTATCGAAATCCTCAGGAAGGCGCTCGCGGGTAGGACGCTTGTCGATGTCAAGAAAGACGTCGAAATTATCCGTTTGTTGTAAATGTTCGGTGAACCCGTGGGTGGCCGGGTGTGGGTCGGGCGTCGCTCTGGCCGCACGTTGACGAGATGTTGTCGCGACATGCCGGTCAGGCGCGTGATGTGCCTGTCGGTGATGGTGTGTGCCGGGCCGCGTGTCTCTCGCGCCGAACATGCGGAGGCCGGCGCCGAGCAGCTCCGGGCACGAGTCGAGGAACTGGGCGAGCAGGTCGCGGTACTCAGCCGGATGCTGTTCGGCCGTTCGTCGGAGAAGATCGGCCCGTCGCCGGCCGCGAGCGGCGGGCCAGGAGACCAGCCGGCTCCGGGCGGCGGACAGCCTGGGAAGCGCGGCCAGCGCAGGGTGAGCAAAGGGCACGGGCGGCGGGACTACTCCCACCTGGACACCCGTGAGGAGGTCCACGACGTGCCCGAGGGCGGACGGCCTGTTCTGGGTGCGGGGCGGCGTTCGAGCCTTTGGGGTCCGACGACAGCGAGCAGGTCGACTGGCGGGTGACAGCGACCCGGGTCCTGCACCGCCGGCGCCGGTACCGGCGCCGCTGCCCCGGCCCGCGGACGGTGACCGCGCCGGTGCCGGCGAAACCGGTCGCGAAGGGCCGGTTCACCGCCGGGTTCCTGGCCCGGCTGGCTGGCGAGCAGGCCCGCCGACCTGCCCGCCCTGCATACCTTCGTCGCAGGCCTTCGAGAACGACCATGAGGCCGTCGTCGCCGGACTGGCCCTGCCCTCCAGCAACGGCCCCATGGAGGGCGCCAACACCAGGACGAAAATGATCAAAAGAAAGACGAAACTGATCAAACGTCAGATGTACGGCCGCGCTGGCTTCTCCCTGCTCCGACAGCGGATCCTGCTCTCATGAACACCTATCACCGATTGTCACCACCGGAATCTTGACAGGAGGGCGAGATCGCCGTGCTGATCACTATGGGTGCAGGAAAATGGACTGGGTGTCCCGGTCAGCCGCTGGGTCTGCGATGCCGATGAGCTCGTTTTGACAGGATGGCGGACCCTGCTGGCTTATTTGGGGTCGTGAGGGTGAGTGGCTCGGCTGGCGCTGGTTGCGGGCCTTGACCGTGTCGGTGAGGCTGCTACGGGAGTTGGGCCGGTGTTGCGCGAGTGCGCGACACCCGGACCGGTCGTAGATCAGTGGGTCGGTGGTCGGGATGATGGCAGCCGTGTCGCTGCAGCCGAGACCCTGGCCCGAGGTCCCGCCGTTGACCGCGCAGGTCGCGCAGGCCGCGTTCCCGAAGGGGAACCTGGCGATGCGCATCCGTGACGAGCTCGGCGCGGTGTATGACGACGAGCGGTTCATGGGCGCGTTCGGGGTCCGGGGCCGGCCGGGGATCTCTCCGGGCCAGCTGATGATGGTCACGGTGCTGCAGTTCAGTGAGAACCTGACCGACCGGCAGGCCGCGGACGCGGTCCGCGACCGGGTGTCGTGGAAGTTCGCCCTCGGCCTCGATCTCGACGACGCCGGGTTCGACGCCAGTGTGCTCTCGGAGTTCCGTTCCCGGCTCGTCGCGGGGGATCTGGCGACCCTCGCGCTGGACGCGCTGCTCGAACGCCTCGCGGCCGAGGGGCTGGTGAAGGCGCGCGGGCGGGCGCGCACCGACTCGACGCACGTGCTCGGGGCGATCCGGCACCTGTGCCGCCTGGAACTGGCCGGGGAGACATTGCGCGCCGCGCTCGAGGCGCTGGCCAGCGCCGCGCCGGACTGGCTGACAGGAGTGATCGACGCGTCCTGGCAGGTGCGCTACGGGGCGCGGGTCGACAACCTGCACCTGCCCGAGTCCGAGACGAAACGCACGGCGCTCATGTCGACGGGCCTGTCCAGTTTTTCGTGTAAGGATGGGCGGGAATTGTCCTTACGGTGTGATTTGCTCGTCAATTAGTGAAGTGGGAGCCTGTCCGGGAACAGGATCACCATCGCGTTCAGCGCCTGCTTCCAACCCTGGGTGCCGGTCCCGTTCTCACCTCCGCGCTTGGTCGAGATATTCCGGATTCCCAGGTAGAGTCGACGCCCACGACCAGGTGCGCCGCCTTCATGGTGACGACCCCACGGTCCTTGACCCGGATCCGGATCGCATCCACATACATGATCGGATAGACGTCGTCGACGGGCCGGTTCTGCCAGGCCGTGATCTCGTCCGCCACCACATCTGTAATCGTGGAGATGAGTTCCCGGGACGCGGCAATCCCGTACACCTCGCCGCCGGGTAGCCCGGGGGAATTTCACCCCCGGGCTACCCGGCGGTGCGCCTCAATATCCCGGGTCGACATGCCCCGCGCATACAACGACAAGATCATCTCGTCGATCTGTCCGAGCCGACGCGCGCCTTTCGGGACGATCCGCGGCGCGAACTCGCCATTGCGATCCCACGGGACCGCGATCGTCACGGGGCCGGCGGTCGTGTGCACGGTCTTCACACCGTGGCCGTTACGCGAGTTCCCCGACCCGTTCCCCGAGGAATCCCCACGCTCATAGCCGAGATGATCCGACATTTCTGTTTCCAGGACGCGTTCGAGCACCGCCTTGGTCATCTGGGCCAGCAGCCCGTCCACACCATCAATCGGCGTCCCCGACGCCTCCGCGTCCGCCAACAGCCGATCGATCGCCTCCGGCTGCAATACCTCCGCCAGCCACGCCGCTGTGGCTACGTCAACCGCCGAACCAGCCTTTGTGCCGTTCAGCGAGGGTCCTTTCCGACCGAACCAGGTTCATCCCGACCTGGTCCATCCAAACCAACCCGTTCTTACGCGAACCATCTGATACCCCCATATCAGGCACTAGTCCTGGCCCGCTGATGGGGCTGGCGGTGTGAGGGGTTCGAGTCCCTCAGCAAACCTTGTAGTGATGACCCAGCAATAGTTGTACTAGCAGACTCGCAAATTTTGTACTGCTGGGCTCGCAGATTGTGTACCGTGGCTGTATGGCCACGTCAAGGTATGTTCCGCGGATCGCCGACGGGCGCTTGGCGAGTCTGTTCGCGGGGCTGCCCGCTGTCATGGTCACCGGCCCGCGTGCCGCGGGGAAGACGACCTCCGCCCGGCGGATCGCCAACGACATCCTGCGGTTGGATGACCCCGCGGTCGCCACGGCGGTTGCCGCGAACCCGGACGCGGCACTGCGCCGGGCGCGGGAACCAGTCCTCCTCGACGAGTGGCAGGAGGTGCCGGAGATCCTGGGCGCGGTCAAGCGCGCGGTCGACGACGATCCCCGTCCCGGCCGGTTTCTCCTTACCGGCAGCGTCGAAGCCGACTTCACGACCCGCCAGTGGCCCGGGACGGGTCGAGTCGTCCGGTTGGTGCTGCACGGCCTTACCCAGCGGGAGATCGCTCGCTCCGTCGATCAACCGGGTCTGCTGGATCTGCTTCTCAACTCGGACATCTCGCAACTGGGCATTTCTGGCCCGCCTCCGAGCCTGGATGACTACGTCGACCAGGCGTTGAGGAGCGGCTTCCCCGAGGCGGCCTTGAACCTGAGCGCATCAGGGCGACTCGTCTGGCTGGACTCCTACATCGATCACGTCGTCAATCGAGACGTGCTGGCCGCGGGGGAGCAACGGGACCCCGTACGACTACGTCGCTATCTCGAGGTTCTCGGGCTTTCAACGGCGGGCCTTCCCGCTGAGAGCACGGTCTACCAGGCTGCCGGAATCAACCAGAGGACCGCTGGCGCGTACGACCGGATCTTGGCTGCCCTCTACCTGACCGAACTCGTTCCTGCCTGGGCGACGAACCGGCTGAACAGGCTGACCAAACGGGCGAAGCGGTACCTGACCGATCCCGCGCTCGCGCTCGCCGCCGCCCGGGTGGACGAGCGGAGCGTCCTGCGGGACGGAGACCTGCTCGGCAGGTTGATTGACACCTTCGTCGTCGCCCAGCTACGACCGGAAGTGACCCTTCTCCACCCTCACGCCCGGTTGCACCACATCCGCTCCCGGGACGGCCAGGAGGTCGACGTCGTCATAGACCTCGGAGGAGGCGAAGTGATCGGGATCGAGATCAAGGCTTCCTCGGCGCCGACCGCTCGGGACGCCCGCCACCTCATGTGGCTGCGCGATCAGCTCGGCCCGGACTTCCGCGCGGGAGTCGTGTTCCACACCGGCCCGATTCCCTTCGATCTTGACGACCGGATCTGGGCACTGCCCATCTGTGCGCTATGGGCAGGCCGAACAGGGTAACCAGCCCGCGAGTAGCCATGATGCCGG
>NZ_CAKJTP010000092.1:13309-17564 GCF_917627335.1 Protofrankia sp. CiT1
AGCGGCTGGTACGGGGGAGCGGGAGTGCGATCGTCCACTCCTACGGCCGTGCATCGACAACGCCGGCTCTACTCGCACGTGCGACGCCCGGGATCGTGTCACAGGGCCGGGGTCAGGCCGCGATCGGCGGAGCGTCGCGCGCGACGGCGGTGCGGGCGGTCCGGCCTCGCCATCCCAGCGCGGGTATGGACCCGCGCAGCAGCAGCGCGGCGTGCACACCGGCGAACGCGACGCTGTTCGCCATGCCCGGCCCCTGGTCCCGGGCCAGCCCGTAGATCGATGCGGCGATCAGCAGCATGGCCACGGCGACGGGAACCACCACCACGGTCGGCTGCCAGTGCCCGCCGCCCTGCTTCGGCGTGACGACGAAACGTCCAGGCCGGCGTAGTAGCGCCCGTACCGTGGACACCACGCCGATCCAGAAGCTGGCGCTTTGCAGGGTGAAGGCGGCGAAGGTGTAGCTGCCGTTCCCGGCCAGCGCAACCGTGCCCAGCGCCACGGTGAAGTAGGGCGCGAAGTGCAGCAGGAACTGGTCGGCGCTCGCGGCGGTGATCGGTTGGATGCCGAACATGATCCGCATCATCGGCATGATCATATAGATGAGTACGGTCCAGCCGGACAGAAAGTACCCCGCGGACAGCAGGTACTGTGCCTTCAGCCGGCGGGGCAGCCGGGCGGCCAGCACCGCCGGGATCGCCGAGATGCAGCCTCGCGACCACCGCAGCTGCTGGCTGGTGTAGGAGGCCATGTCCGCCGGCCCGAGGCCACTGGCCAGTACCTCGGGCACGTAGACCGACCGCCACCCGCGGGTGTGCATGCGGATCGACAGCTCGAAGTCCTCGGTCAGGGAGTCCTCGGGGAAGCCGCCCACCTCCGCCAGGGCCGTACGGCGGAAGGCGATGTTCGTTCCGCAGCAGAACATCGCGCCCAGGCCGTCCTTGCCCCGCGCGATCCCACCGAAGAAAAGCGCCTGCTGTGCCCATGACGTCCCGGCGACCTCGTTGGTCGAGGCGTTCGCGTAGTACTGCGGTGTCTGTACAAAGCCCACACCCGGGTCGTCGAGGTAGCCGAGCGTCGCTTCCAGGAACTCCGGGTGCGGCACGTGGTCACAGTCAAAGATCACCACGATCGGCGCGGAGGTCCGGCCGAGCGCGTGGTTGAGGTTGCCGGCCTTCGCGCCGCGGTGGTCCGGCCGGGTGATGTAGGTGACGCCGTACCGGCTGGCCAACGCGGCCATCCGCGGGTTGTCCCCATCGTCCAGCAGGCACACATGCACCTGCGCCCCCCGCATCCGGACCGCCGCGGCCAGCGTCGGTTCCACCACGTCGACCGGCTCGTTGTAGACCGGCACCAGGACGTCCACGGCCAGCTGCCCGCTTAGAGCGACCGGCAATAGGGACGCGGCGTCGCGGGGCTGGGGCACGCACCTCGCTGTGTTGTCGTCGGTCGACACCCCAAGGACCAGGGTGACTCCCTCCTCCGCCTTGCGATGTACGCGCCCCAGTCCCGCTCCTTGATCCACGCCCCTATTGCCGGGCGCTCTTACTCGCGGGCGGCGCCGGCGCACGCGCTCCCGGGAGCACGTCCACCAGAAACCGAGCGCCTGCACCGCGTTGAAGACCTCGGCAAGCAGCAACAGGGCGTAGAGCAGCACGTTGCCGACCCGACCGGGCGCGAGCAGCCAGCCGAAATACCAGAAGAAAGCGAGCACGTTCAGCGGCAGCACAAGCAGCATCCGGCGCCGCAGCGCCCGGCCCGGCCCCATCGGTTGCCATGCCGGCGGCGCGAGCCGCGGGTCCGTGGAGATGGCGGTCCTGGTCTCGCTTCTGGCGTCGTTCCTGGCGTTGTCGGCGCCGTTCCTGGCGTTGTCGGCGACCGGTGGACGCGCCGCGGGGGCGACGGAAGGCAGTTGCTGGCTGTGCGTGATTGTTTCGTGTTCCGGCGTGATGGTCACTGCAGCTCCCAGACGATTACCTGCGGGGCGTGGAAGGTGTTGACGACCCGTCGGCTCAGTTCCAGCCGCGCCAGCAGCGCGCCGGTGTCCACCGCCACATTGGGATCGGACAGGAAGCTTCCGACCACGAACACGTGGCGGGCGGACCTGGCGCGCGCCAGAACGCCGGGGCCAGGACCGTAGGAGGGGAGCCCGGGCGCGTAGTAATCGACGACGTCGACCAGGTAGATCGGGGTGTAGACGATGATGTCGCCCGGTTGCGCATGCGCGGTGACGTGCTTCAACGCACCGTCGAAGTCGTACAGGCGAGGGTCGCTCGGATTGAGTTGCTGGTCCACCAGCGCGACCACGAGCGTCAGCGTGGCGAGCCCGACGCCGAGCAGCATTCCCGGCGTGGTCCGCAACCAGCTCGTGAGCGCCCGGCCGGCGAGGAGCATCAGGCCAGGCAGGATCCCGACGAAGTAGCGGACCTCGAACAGGTTCTCCTTCCGCGTGCCGAGGGCGAACAGGCACAGCACGGGGACGAGCACGGTCGCGGCGAGCAACAGTGAGCTGCGGGACCAGCCGCGGCCGAGCAGCAGGAACGCGACCAGCATTCCCACTGGCCACACCGCGACGAGGGTGGCCACGATCGCGTCCGAATGGTAGCCCCAGACAGCCCATACCCCGTTCGCGCCGATCGAGTAGATCGAAAGCAGCGGATGGCCACCCGTCGCCACCGTGTCACCGGCCTGAGCCGCGAAACCCACCCCACCACGGGTGCCGTAGGCGTGGAGCTGAGCGCTGGCGAACGGCACCAACGGCGCGGCAAGTAACGTCAGCGCGGCCAGGCTCGCCAGCCACGGCACGAGGATGCCGGGCCCGTCCCGGCTGGTCCGGCGTGTTCCGTGTCGGCGCCAGACAATCACGGCGAACACGATCTGCTGCGTGATTACCTGCAGCGTCGCGAAGTAATGGGTCCACAGCAGGGCCGCGCTCGCCAGGGTGTACACCACCCACGCCCTACGGCCGCCGGCCTTCAGCACCCGTGCCTGTGCCCAGGTGGCCGTGACTCCGAACAGCAGGAACAGCGGGTACATCCGCGTCTCCTGCGAATACCAGACCGCGAACGGGGCGAAGACACCGAGGGCCGCCGCGGCCAGCCCGGCACGCCGGTTGTAGAGATCACGGCCGGCCAGGTAAAGCATCGGCACCAGCAGGCTCCCGGTCACGATCGAGGGCAGCCGGACAGCGAACTGGCTTGTCCCGAACAGGTGCACCTGTAACCACAGCACCGTGGCGAACAGCGGCGGGTGTACGTCGGTGTCCCGGAGCGCGCGGATCGACTCCTGGAACGGAAAGAGCCTGGCCTGGCGGATGCTGATCGCCTCGTCGACCCAGATGCTGTGCGGTGACAGCAACCGGACGACGATCCCGAGGACCGTGAGGCCGGCCACCGCCCACCGGATGTGGGTGGCTGTCACCGGCCGTGGCCGCAGCAGCCACATGCTTGCCAGCGGAGCGGGCCGGGCGCGCAGCATGGTCACGGTGCCCACCGACATCGTCAGCGCGGTCATGGCGGCCAACGTGACAAGCGCGATCGAGCGCGCGTCGTGATGGAAGATCGTGATGCCGATCGCCTGGCCGGCCGCGGTGATGCCGACGGCGATGCCGGTCGCTCGGCCGCCGGCCGTGACGCAGTTCTCCGCGGCCAGCACCCGGGCCAGGCCGAACATTGCCATCGCCGCGAGGTAGGCGAGGCCGAGCCGGCCGGTGCCGGCGTAGGCGGGGCCGAGCGTCGACACCCAGAACCCGGTCGGCGTCACCGCGACCACCAGCAGCGCGCCGATACCGACCGCGGCCGCCCCGGACAGCGCGACCAGCACCGCCCCGGCATCCCGTTGCGCGGCCCGCGGCAGCAGCACCATCGGGATGGTCGCGGTCGCGAACGCGGCCACCCCGCCGAGCGTCGACAGGACCGCGAACAGCGCGGCCTGGTCCCGGCCGAGGAGCGCATTCGCCCACAGGAGATCCTGGTTCGCCAGGACGGCGAGCAGCAGAAAAACGATCATCGCCGCTGGCTGACGGTTCGCGCCGGTGGCCGCTGCCGGCTCCGGCGGCTGCACCCGGGCACCGCGCCATCGCGCTATCCCGAGCGCGCAGTAGCCGGCGGCGACCACGCCCGCCGCGCCCCCGACCGGGCCAAGCAGCGCGGTCAGCACCGTGCCGAAGGCCAGCCGTCCCAGCGGCTCGGCGAGCAGGCTCGCGGTGACCCCGCCGGTGCGCCCGGCACCGTACAGCCTCCCCCGAGCGAGCGCCAGC
>NZ_CAKJTP010000093.1:0-7799 GCF_917627335.1 Protofrankia sp. CiT1
GGCCGACAGGTCACTCCACCGGCTCGATACGCAGATCGGTGACCCGGGCGAGGTTGTCAAAGTCGCGGTCGGCATGCAACAGGCTCGCATCGGCCTTGACAGCCGCCTGCGCGATGAGGCAGTCGGTCAGCACCCGGACCGTCACGCCATCACGCCGAGCGGATCGGTACAGACCCGCGGCGTCCTCATAGTCACCGCTGTCGCGAAGAGGAAGGACGGGCAGGGGCGCGAGCAGCTCCAGCAGCTCAAGGTGATGCGTGTCGGACCGGGCACCGGCGAGAACCTCGAAACGGACGATCTCCGTGGTCACGAGGTATGCCTCCTCGTCGATCAGATGGTGCAACCGCCGATGGACCGATGACTCGGTCTTACGGAAGAACTCGACCCACGCGGATGTGTCAACCAGGATCATCGATCCTCCACCGACGCCCCTTGGAGATTGGACACAAAGCCCGGGCGGATCTCGTCCATGTCCGTTTCCCACCCCATGCCTTCCATGGCCAGTGCCCGACGTCGGAAGGTCGCACGGCTGACGAGATGCCGCAGAGCAAGATCTACGACTT
The DNA here is from genome assembly GCF_917627335.1 of Protofrankia sp. CiT1. NCBI lineage: Bacteria > Bacillati > Actinomycetota > Actinomycetes > Frankiales > Frankiaceae > Protofrankia > Protofrankia sp. CiT1. The sequence goes on from NZ_CAKJTP010000093.1 coordinate 564, forward strand.
CGCGCCGCGTGTTCACGCCGAAGAGGCGCATCGCCTCTTCGATCAACTCGTCGTTGACAACGATGTTGGTCCGCACGTCCGTCATGGTCATTAACATACACACCCCTGTGTATTTTGCTTGTCAGCAGATCCAAAGACGACGATACGCACCGGATCGGATCGTGACAAGGTCGGTACATCAGGCAAATACCGCCGGGTCGGGATGTGCGTGGACCGACGGCGGCCGGTTCAGAAGTCACCGGCACGGCCGCGGAACTCCCGCAGGATGTCAACGAGCGACGTGATCTGGTCAGAGGACAGATCCGGGTTGGCGAAGACGCTCTCGTTGAGCCGGTCGGTCGCCGCGGCCGCGACGTCCCGCTAGGAAACTTCCGCTAGGACCCGCTCACGCTTGCGGGCGGCGGCTTCCAACGTCCGGCCCTGGAAGGTGCGCCCCTGTGCCGGCGGCGGGGTCCAGCTGCTGGGCCAGGGTCTCGTCGACGGTCCGCTCGACCCGTCGCATCGTGATCCGCAGGATCGGCGGAGTCATGACGGTGGTGACAAGCGCCACCAGGACCACCACCGTGTAGGCCGCCGTGCCCAACACGCCGAGGCGGAGCCCCACCGCGGCGACCACCAAGCCGATCACCCCGCGGGCGTTGAGCCCCGCGCCGAGCGCCAGCGCCTCCCAGTGGCCGAGCCGACCGGCCCGCGCACCGAGGTAGACACCGCCGAACTTGCCCGCGACGGCGAGCAGCAGCACCACCAGGCTGGCGGCGAGGACCGGCGGATCGGTGAGCATGCCGAGGTCGACCCGTAGCCCGGCCGTGGCGAAGAAAATCGGAGCCAGTACGGTGAGTACCACCGTCCGCAGCGGCGCGACCCGGTCGGGGATGAAGTCCCGGCTGGACCCGACGACGATGCCGGCGATGAAGGCGCCGAAGATTGCCTCCAGTTTCAACGCGTCCGTCGCGGCAGCCGCGGCAAGGATCAACACCGTGACAACCGGGATGCAGCCGCTGCCGTCCCGCGCGGCCCCGGCGAACCGAAGCGCGGCCCGGACCAGCGGCCGGCCGGCCACCAGCGCGACCAGCACCGTGCCCAGCACGCTCACGACCGGCACGGCGATGTCACCGCCATGCACGCCCGTGGTCGCCATCGCCGACACCACCGAAAGCATCGACCATCCGACCGCGTCGTCGACCGCGGCCGCGGCCAAGATGAGCTGGCCGACGTTACGGTCCAGCAGGTGCATGTCAATAAGGATCTTCGCGGCGACCGGGATCGCGCTGACGCCCAGCGCGACACCAAGAAACATCGCGAACACCGGCCGATTGGCGCCGTCGGCGACGAGCGAGTCCGGCAGCAGCAGTCCCCCCGCAGCTCCGAGGCCCACTGGAACCAGTAGCCCGGCGAGGCCGACTCGGACGACGGTCAGGCTGCGGCGGCGCACCAGCCGGATGTCCATGTCCATCCCGGTGAAACCGACCAGCAGAATCACGCCGAGCTGACCGGCAGCGTCAAGCAGATGGAACTGGTCAGCGCGCGCCGGCAGCAGCCAGCCGGCGAAACCGGGCGCGAGCGTGCCGAGCAGGGACGGCCCGAGCAGCACGCCGGTGACCAGTTCACCCACCACGGCGGGCATGGCGAGCCGCGTTGCCGCCCGGCCCAGGAGATGAGCAAGCCCGAGCAGAACAGCGATCTGGAGTAGGAAGATGAGAAGCACCTGCGACGACAGCGTGGCCACCGGACCGGACGCGTAGGCCATCACCACTCCTGCCAGAAGGTAAGAGCGCCCGAGGATAGGACTGTCCGGCTCGCGGCTCCCCGCATCCCGCCCGGCCGCGTTGTCGTCAGTCGGCGCCCACCACCAGGGCGCCTTCCTCCGCCGCCTTGCCGGATCGGGCGCGGATGAGCCGCTCGCTGATCGAACGCCCTATCCTCGGGCGCTCTAAGTGGTCGGCGCCGGAAGTTCATCCAGGGCCTGCCGGCGCCAGGCGGCGCCTCGCTTCGTTGTCGTCGGCCCCGGTAGAACACCGCTACCGGGACCTCCTCCGCCTCGCGACGCATCCACCTGACATCCGACAACCCCCGAAGGACTTCCAGCGCCGACCACTAAGGCGGAAATCCAAACGCAGATCGTGAATAACGTACCGACCACGCATGAAGCCGTGCTGCGGTTGCCAACCTCGATCAGCTCCGGTTTTCGACGTCATGGCTCCGTTCGTGCTGGCCGGCGCCCGCCGCGGAGCCGGTGCAGCGCCTTGCGCCGCGCGGTGTCGGCCGCGTCCAGCGCGTAGCAGGCGAGAAACAGCGTCGCGAGCAGGGGAGCGCGTACCTTCAGCACGAGTGAGAATCGCTGTGACGCGGTCAGCGGCAGCGCGTTGACCCACGAGCGCGCCCACGGCTTGCGGAGCTTTCTTGGGGCGACGAAGTCCGGCCCGGAGATCTCCACCCGCGCCGAGCTCGGCTTGCCAAGCAGCCGCCATGTACCACGCGGCAGGCAACGGGTCAGCGACAGCTGGCAGAACACACTGGGGCCCGTGATGCCGTGCTCGAGCCGCCACCGGGCCCGCTCGCCGAGCGTGGCCTGAAAACGTTCCACTCGACGGCGGAACGCCCGTTCCGTCGTCCAGTGCCCCAGCTGTCCCCTCGAATAGAACAGGCGGTTCTCGCAGAACTCCCGGTCCTTCCTGCTGGTCTCGTCCTCCTTGGAGGTGTCACCGCCGGTCGCCGCCAGCCAGTTCGTCCAGCGGTACCGGGCTGTCCCGGTCGACCAGATGACCGCCCAGTCGAGCATGTGTGACAGCAGGAAGAAGCGTGGGTCGGCGATGGCGCCGCTGTACTTCTCCTGGACGAAGCTCCTGATGGTCAGCCAATCCTCACAGGTCGCCCTGTTGACCCGGTCGATGTAGCCGGTGTCGAGGCAGGCGTGCCGGAGATCCTTCTCGATGATGTTCGAGACATGCCACATGGTCTGGCAGGACTGGCCCAGTCCCTGGCTGTAGTAGGCATCGATAATCGAGGACGCGTCGCCGAGTATCGCGTACCGCCTGGGGTGGACGAAGGTGTCCGTCACGTGTTGCACGTTGCGGTACATACGGAACTCGAGCAGGTTCTCCCGGCTGAGCACTCCGTCGAAGACCGGGTATTCGGCCAGCGCCGCGAAGAACTGGTCCTTGGGGCCGCCTTTCTTCGGCGGCTTTTTCTGGTCGTAGGTGATGCCGACGCTCACCCGGCCTCCCGAGAGCCGGATCACCCAGATCCAGTGGCCGTCGCCCCACAGGTGCAGGGTGTACAGGTCTCTGCGGGTGGAGGTGCCGTCCGCGGTGGTGTACCGCCACACCGGTTCGAACATCTCGTCGGTGATGCCGGCGAACTGCCCCCACAGAGCTGTGGTCTGGAAGCCGTCGTTGAGCACCCGTGATTCGGCGCGGTGACCCAGCTTGCTCGCTAACATCCTGGTCCGGCCGGAACAGTCGATGACCCAGTTGGCGTGGACGCTGCCCTGTGTCTTCGCGGAGTGGTCGGCCCAGGTCACCAGATGCGCGTCGGTGCCGGTCCCCGCGATCTCAACGCCGGTCACCCGGGCGGCGTCCAGGAAGCGGATATTGTGCCTGCTGTGCACGGACTTGCGCAGCAGCTCTTCCGTGTCGGGCCGGCAGATCTGCTGGTCGACCACTAGCGCGCGGAACGCGAGCTTGTTTTTTGCGATCTTATATAAGTAGTGGTCACGGAAGTCGTCATGCATCTCCCGCAGCGTGAACTCCGACATTGCGGCGACGACCCATTCCGACTTGGGCCGGAACTCCCGCTGGCCGTGGGCCCCATAGGTAAACCAGACACCCAGCTTGACGAAACAATCGTCGTTGAGGAAGTCATCAAGATCACCGATGATACGGGGAACTCCGGTGGAGACCAGGAACGACTCGCCCACCTTGTAGCTGGGTTTTTGGTTGACCACGTCATCGATGACCGTCACGTCCATCCCGCGTTTCGCCAGTCCCAGCGCGGCGAGCAGCCCGACCATGCCCGCTCCCACCACTACAACCTCGGTACGCGTCACTTCCGTCGTCGCCGGGTGCGCAAGGCTGTCCATGTGCCGCTCTCCTCAGGTCATGCCTGTTGCGGTTCAGGCTGTTGCGGTTCAGGCTGTTGCGGCGACCCCGAGCATGCTGCGGGCATAGCGGTCCAACGCACCGCCCTCACGCAGGAACAGCCGGGGGGCCACCAACTCGCATTCCAATAGCTGCAGGCTGCCGTCCGGGGCGGGCAGAGTGTCGATCCGTGCGTACCGCAGCTGCTCGAACCATGAGCACAGCAGGCTATGCAGCTCCTCGGCCCAGGCGATGTGTGCGGGTGTGGCCTCGAGACGCTTGTTGACGCCGCCGAAGGACTCGTGCGCAATCCAGCCGTTCTCGGCAACCGACTTGGCGATCGCATGGCTGTACCGTCCGCCGATGAAGACGAAGGATGTCTCGCCGCGAGTGGTGATCTCATCGACGAAGGGCTGCACGCTCACTGTCGTCATCGCGGTCAGCTCGGCGAACCGGCGCTCGGCGTTGCTCCCAGCCACCGCGTCGGAAGCATCGGGCAACGTGAAGTGTGGATGGTCCGCGGTGGGGTCGGGGTCATCAGTCGGGGTTTCGGCCCGGGTCACCCGGAAGGCGTTCCAGCCGCGAGCCGACAGCGTCGGCTTGACCACGGCGCGCCGCCACCCGGTCCGCTCCAGGATGGCGTGGAGGGTGACCGGCGTCCCCCGGGACACCCACTCAGTCGGCACGACAGGGACCCCAGCGTCGGCGAGCCTGGGCAGATAGTCGAACTTGTCCAGCCCCCTGGCCACGAGTCCGGGCGGGTTGACCACCGGAAGGCCGCCAGGGGCGTTCGCCCGCACCCGCGCGCAGAGCGCGTCGATACGCGGGATCAGATCCGGCTCCAGATGGAAATAGCGCAGCATGCGCAGGCTCAGCAGGTCGATGCCGCTCCAGTTGATCTGATCCGCATCGGCAAGCTTGACGATCTCCACATCCGTGTCGTGCCGGGCGAAGGCGGCCTCCACATCGGGAAGGTCGTCGTGTGGGACCGTAAGACAAAGGTACGCGATTCGGCGTCGTCGAGTCACCCGGATGCCCTCCGCTGTCAGACGGCCAACGGCGATGATCACCGCGGCAACAACGGAGACGCTAGTAGCACCGTCCTGGGCGGACATCCGTGTCCACGTCGGAGTTAAGGCCAGATGACACCGAATTAACGGATGGTGTCCACGACACGCGATGCCGCCGCCGGCCCCCGGCTGCCGAGATCCTGCCCGGCGCCCTGGGTTTGGCGCCGGAACCTTGTCTGGGACGGCCACGACGAAGCACTGTCCGAACCGTGGATGTAGACGAGGTGCCATACCCGAATTCACCCAAAGACGTCAGCGGCTCCCTGCTATGGAGCCTGAACGACACCGTTACCTGTTCGACGATCGCCGACGCGATGGACGCCCTCCATCGTGACGGCGCGGTGACCGGTCTGCGTCGGCTGACCGGAAGCGGGCTGGTCGTGGGGCCCGCTTTCACTCTGCGCTATGAAGTCGTGTCCGCGGATTCGCCGGGCAGCATCGGCGACTTCGTCGACGACGTGCCCGCCGGGGCCGTCATCGTGATCGACAATGCGGGCCGTGACTGGTGCTCGGTGTGGGGCGACCTGGTCACCACAGTTGCCCATGCGCGCGGCGTCGCGGGCACGGTGATCGATGGAGCCTGCCGGGACGTCGCGGGCAGCGCCGAGATCGGCTACTCGATCTGGGCCGCGGCCACCTGCGTCATGTCCGGGCGCGGCCGGGTCAGACTGGCTGCTATGCAGGAGCCGGTCACCGTACGGGGCACCTCCGTCGCTCCAGGAGACTGGGTGTGTGCGGACGAATCGGGAATCGTCGTTGCCCCGGCCGGGATGGTCGACGCCCTCGCCACCGAGATCCGCCGGATCGATGATCTGGAGGGCCGGGTACTCGCCGCGGTGCGGGCAGGCATACCGCTGTCCGAGGCCCGAGCCGCCAACGGTTACCACCGCCTCGGCGCCTCCGCGCGGGGAGGCCGGGCATGACGGGGCAGGATGCCATCACCGGGGAATCGGCCCGCACGGTACATCGGCCCGCCCACGCGGTCCCGAGGCAGGAGATGACGGGGCATGCTCTGCCTCGGGCTGACCCGGGGGACCAGCGATCCCAGCTCCGGGCGTTACGAGAGACCTGGCCGCACGTGTACGCGCTGATCGACGAGGAACGCGCCCTCGGCCTAGCCGCTGATGGGGAGCGTGACGACTTCGGTTCCGCGAGGCATGGCGGCCGAGGCGAAAGCTACGTCGACGCCCAACAGGCACACCCGCAGGCGCGGATCATCGGTATCCGGCACCTCATGGCCCTGGTGATCGGCCCAGCGGGCGGCGATCGGCCGGTCATTGTGGACCTGCTGGGCGGCGATGGGCTGCTCCACCGGGTCTGTCTGCGTCCCGACATGCCCGACGCGACGGTCGTCACCTGTGACGCGGCCTCGTTCATGGTCGCCCGTGCGTGGGCGGCGGGTGTTCCGGCGGTCCGGCAGCGCGCCCAGCGGCAGGTATTCCGCTCGGGAAGCGTCGACGGTGTGCTCCTCGCATACGGCAGCCACCACATACCGGAGCCGGAGCGACAGGACGTGGCCGACGAGGCGTGGCGAGTGCTGCGGCCCGGGGGCAGGTTCGTGCTGCACGACTTTGCCGACGGGTCGCCCGTGGCGGCCTGGTTCCTGGATGTCGTGGACAAACAGTCCGCGACCGGTCACCGCTATGCGCACTTCACCACTGAGCAGATGCGGGAGTATCTTGTGCGCTCCGGTTTCCGCACGGTGACGACGAACTGGATGTTCGACCCGATCGTGGTGACCGCTGCCTCGGAACGGGCGGCACAGGCCGCGCTGGGCCACTACCTGGTGCGGATGTACGGGCTGGACAAGCTGGTGGCGGCTCATGGGCCCGAGGGCGCCTCGATGATGGCGTTCGAACTCGCCCGCCAGATATTCCGGTTCGACGGCAGGGGAGACCATGTCGGTGAATGCGTCGTCGAGCGGCTGGGCCCGTCGCAATGGCGGTGCGTCCTGCCCCGCTTCGCCCTGGTCGCCGTCGGGACGAAGCCCTAGCGGTCGCCGCCGGGAGTCGTCGGGGTACGTCGGGTGCCCAGACGGATGCGTCGCGAGGCGGCCCAGGCCCCGGTAGCGGTGTTCTACCGGGGCCGAC
>NZ_CAKJTP010000093.1:7914-16550 GCF_917627335.1 Protofrankia sp. CiT1
GACGCGAGGCGCCGGCTGGCGCCGGCGGAGCCTGGGCGAACTTCCGGCGGCGACCACCAGCCGCCCGGACGGCGTGCGGCCGTCGCGTCAGGCCACGTCGCTGCTCTGGACCGCCGTCCCGTTCAACGGGCCGTTCAAGGGGCCGTTCATGTTCGTCGTGCCTGACGGCTCCGTCACGGGCAGGTCCGTGCCGGCATGACGGAAGCGGGCCAGGTCAGCGCGGTTCTGGCAACCGGTCTTGGTCAGCAGATTCCGCAGATGGGACTCGACGGTGCGCGTGGATAACACCAACCGGTCCGCAACCGACTGATTGGATAATCCACGCGCGACCAGCTCCAGCACATCCATCTCCCGGGTGGTCACGCCGACCCTTGCCAGGGCATAGGGCACGGTGGCCGCGCCTCTGCCCCTCCGCGGGACCGGGGCACCGATGCGGCGCAACGACTGACGTGCCTGCTGGACCAGCCGAAGGTGTCCGCAGGAGCCAAAGTAGGCGATCGCCTCCTGCAGCCACTCTGCCGGAGCCCCCCAACCGGCGTCGGCGGCCGCCTCCGCCACCGCGAGCTGGCCCTGCTGCCTGCACCAGTCGAAACCGCGCAGCAGCCGGACCGCCTCCGCGGCCCACAGCTCGGCTTGCGCGCGGTCCCCCGCACGCCCCGTCACGACGGCCAGGCCGAACGCGCCGAGGCCACGGTCGGCCGTGGACAGCAGCGGGTCGGCCGGCGCGGCGGTCCCCTCGAGAGCATGGGCGAGCCGCCGCAGCCCCGACCAGCAGAAGGGCACGTGGGCCTCGGGGAACACGCCCGCCTCGGCCCGCGCGTCGAGCGCCCTGGCCAGGGCCACCATGTTGTTCGCGACCAGCGCCTCCATCGCATCCACGAGCGTGTGGTCGCCGTCCATGCCGCGCTCCGCGCCAGCGCACTCTGATTCGGCTATTCTCACCAGGCGCAGCAGTCCCTGCGCCTGCCCGAGTAAGTGGGGCAGGGACAGCCGCCGTGCTTCGAGTCCGGCCGATTCAGCCCATACCTTCGCCTCGTCGCCGTTGCCGGACAGCAGGAGGGCCTGCGCGAGCCTGATCTCCAGCCGTGTCGTCAACGCCCGCAGCCCCGTCCGGTCCGCCAGCTCCCGCACGGTTCGCAGCTCGTGGGTGTCGGCCGTGATGAGCATCCGCACGACGGCAGTGCCCGCCCTGGCATGGATGTCCCAGTAGGTCATCCGGTGTAGGACCGCAACCCTGGCCAGCCTGGTGTACGCCCGTCGCGTCGCGGCGATGTCGTGCCGTTCAGCGGCACAGCCCAGCACGTCCAGTGCCTCGCAGACCAGAGCGGGCAGCGCGAGATCCAGAGCGGCTCGCAGCGCGCGCAGGGCCAGCCGTCGCGCCGTCAGGTCATCGGCCAGCGTCAGCGCGGTGGCTGCCGCCCGGAGCAGGACCCGTACCTGGTCCACGCTGTCCACCAGCCCGCCGGGCCCGCAACGTCCCGGACCGGCGCTGGTGCCGTGCGCCTGCACGCTGGGGCGCAGAAAGGACAGCAGCGCCCGTTCGGCCCCGGCGTCGCCGATACGGGACACGATGTCGAGCTGCTCCGTCAGGACCTCGGTGTGCTCCGGCGAACCCGGAGCCAGGATCGCCGCGGCGCGCTGGAGTTTCCGCCGTGCCAGCGACAGATCGGTCTCCGCCTCGTGCCGCGCCTGGTCACGGAGAACCTCGGCCACCGCGCGGCCCAGCGAGCGCACCTGGTCGGGGGGCATCGTGCGCCGGATCACCTCGCCGACGAGCGCGTGCCGAAACCCGAAACCGTCCCGGTCCGCGAGCGGACACGCCTGCACGATATCCAGCTCAACAAGCCGGTTGATGGAGCGTTCGGTCATGCCGGCGGGAAGCCGGGTGATCTTCTCCACGGCTTCGGCTCCGAACGTGGGGCCCAACAAGCTCATCACCCGCAATACGTGGCGATCGTGATCGTCCAGTCCGGCCATCCGCAGCAGGAGCCGGCTGGCGAGCGGACGGGGAACCTGCGCGGTGAACAGGTCGCTGACGGTGGCCATCGCGGTGACGTCGCCACCGGTGGCGATGGCATCACCGCTGGTGGTGATGGCGGTGGCGAGGTCGTGGACACAGTCGAGCAGGTCAAGCAGGTGGAGTGGAACGCCGTCGCTCCAGCGGCGCAGGAAGTCGATGACCTGTGGGTCCGGGGCGGGGATGCGATGGCGGACCAGTTCCTCGACCTCAGCGGGAGCCAGCGGGGGGATGATCCCGTCGAGGTAGTTCAGGTTGCCGCAGATCTCCTCGACCATCGGCCATTCGAGCCGTGCTGGTGATTGCGCGGTGCCTACCAGTATTAACGGAACCTCATCGAGGTGGTCGGAAATATAGAACAGCACCTCCTGGGTACGGGGATCGGCGTGGTGCAGGTCCTCTACGACCACGAGCGCGGCCGGTTCCCCCGGCCTGCTCGTCCACCGCACAATAAGCTGCTCTGCCACCACCTCCGCGGGAGTACGCTGCTCGCATTCGACGGCGTCTGGTAATTTGCTGCCCACCCGCAGTAGGGATTCCCGCAGGGATCGCAGGGGAGATCCGCCGGGCACACAACGACCGCGGAAGGTAACCATCCCCTTCTGCTCGGCCCGGTGGGTGAAAATCCTGGCCAGATGGCTCTTGCCAATACCGCGTTCACCGCTGAGCAGGTATCCGCCCCCGCGTCCGGTCTTGGCCGCCCGCAGGACGAGGTCGTCGAAATAAGCCAGCAGCCTCTGTCTGCCCACTGACCACGGTGTCGAGGTGGCGGGCCAGGACGGTGTACTCCGGCCCGGCCCGCGTGCGGCCGTCGGGAGCCGGCCGGCCCCCTGTGCTGGGATGACCATTGGCGACCTCCTGCAGGGGTGCGTTCAGCCAGATCGGCCGCCACCGCGGTGTGCGCATCGGTGCGGTGACGGCCTGTTGTGTCGCACCGGCGCACCCACTCGCTTCACAGTGCTGGGAATCGCCGATGTGACGAACATCCACGGGTTGAGCCGATCGATGGAATCTGCGTTTGTACCGTCATCAGGAGTGACACATCAGGAGTGACACACCAGCCCTACCGACATCTGTGATGGATGAACCACGCAGCCAGATATCAACAGTGCCAGAATGCGGGCCGTCAGCTTATCGAACTGTGACGGTTGTGAAAGCCATCAGCCGGCAGAAGTCAGAAGTCAGAAGTCACCGGCGCGGCCGCGGAACTCCCTCAGGATGTCAACGAGCGACGTGATCTGGCCAGGGGACAGATCCGGGCTGGCGAAGACGCTCTCGTTGAGCCGGTCGGTCGCCGCCGCCGCGACGTCGCGCCCCGCCGCCGTGATCTCCGCCAGGGTCGCCCGCCGGTCTGTCGGATGCGGGATGCGCCGGACGAACCCCTGCGCCGCGAGCCGGTCGACCGCACTCGTCACGCTGGTCGGATGCACCTGTAGGCGGTTGCCGACCTTGCTCATGGGCAAGGACCCGGCCCGGCTGAACAGCAGCAACATCAGCAGTTCGTAACGAGCGAAGGTCAACTCAAACGGACGCAGCACCTCGTCCACCCGGGCCAGGATGATCTGCTGCGCACGCATCACGGACGTGACCGCGGCCATGCTGTCGGCGGTCTGCGCCCATCCGTGCGCTGTCCATTGCCGACGCGCCTCCTCGATGGGGTCGAACGGCAACGGTTTCGGAGAGGACACGGACACCTCAGGCGCGGTTGGTCCCTGCACGGGAATCAGACGTTACGACGATACCGGCCACCGACCTCGAAGAAGGCATCGCTGATCTGACCGAGCGAGCAACAGCGGACCGCGTCCATGAGCACGTCGAAGATATTCTGGCCGGTCGCGGCGGCCACGCGCAGCCGGCGCAACGCCGCCGGCGCCTCCTCGGCGTGGCGGGCGGAGAAGTCCGCGAGCCGGGCGAGCTGGGAGCGCTTCTCATCCTCGGTGGCGCGCGCGAGTTCTACCGGGCCGCGCGGATTGTCGCCGCGGCCGGTGCCGGCATCCGCGTCGGGGGCAGGGGCGAGAAAGGTGTTCACCCCGATGATGGGCAATGTGCCGTCATGCTTGCGCTGTTCATACAGCATGGACTCGTCCTGGATGCGGCCGCGCTGATAGCCGGTCTCCATCGCGCCGAGCACACCGCCGCGCTCGGAGATCCGCTCGAATTCGGCCAGTACCGCCTCCTCTACGAGGTCGGTGAGCTCGTCGACGATGTAGGAGCCCTGCAACGGGTTCTCGTTGCCCGCCAGCCCCCATTCGTTGTCGATAATCATCTGGATGGCCAGTGCCCGGCGGACGGAATGCTCGGTCGGAGTGGTCACCGCCTCGTCATAGGCGTTGGTGTGCAGGCTGTTGCAGTTGTCGTAGATGGCGCACAGGGCCTGCAACGTCGTCCGGATGTCGTTGAAGTCCATCTCCTGCGCGTGCAGGGAACGGCCGGATGTCTGCACGTGGTATTTGAGCAGCTGCGATCGTTGCGACGCTCCATAGCGCTCGCGCATCGCCACCGCCCAGATCCGCCGGGCGACCCGGCCGAGGACGGTGTACTCCGCGTCCAGCCCGTTGGAGAAAAAGAACGACAGGTTCGGCGCGAAGTCGTCGATGGCCATTCCGCGCGCGAGGTACGCCTCGACATACGTGAAACCGTTGGCGAGGGTGAAGGCGAGCTGGCTGATGGGGTTCGCGCCGGCCTCCGCGATATGGTAACCGGAAATCGACACTGAATAGAAGTTGCGGACGCCGTGGGCGATGAACCACTCCTGCATGTCGGCCATGGCACGCAGGGCGAACTCGGTGGAGAAGATGCAGGTGTTCTGGCCCTGGTCCTCCTTGAGGATGTCCGCCTGCACGGTGCCCCGCACGGTCGCCAGCGCCCGCGCCCGGATGCCCGCGGCCTCCTCGGCGCTGGGCTCACGGCCCTGTTCGGCCCGGAACGCCGCCAGGCGCTGGTCCACGGCCACGTTGAGGAACATCGCCAGTATCGCCGGTGCCGGGCCGTTGATCGTCATGGAGACGCTCGTCGTCGGTGCGCACAGGTCAAAGCCCGCGTAGAGCTCCGCCATGTCGTCCAGGGTCGCGATCGAGACCCCGGAGGTGCCGACCTTGCCGTAGATGTCGGGACGCGCCGCCGGGTCGCGGCCGTAGAGCGTGACCGAGTCGAACGCCGTGGACAACCGGGTGGCCTGCGACCCCCGGGACAGCAAGTGGAACCGGCGGTTCGTCCGGAACGGGTCACCCTCACCGGCGAACATCCGGGCCGGCGCCTCACCGGCCCGCTTGAACGGGAACACACCGGCGGTGAACGGGAATCGGCCGGGCAGGTTCTCCGCCCGCAGGAAGCGGACGAGCTCACCGTGGTCGTCCATCCGGGGCAGCGCCACCCGCGGTATGGACGTGCCCGACAGGGTGACCCGGCGCAACGGCGTGTGGATGTCCTTTCCGCGCACTGTGTAGACGAGTTCCTGACCGGAGTACTCCGCCACCGTGGCCGGCCAGTTCGCCAGCTCCGCACCGATGGCGGGGTCCAGCGCCTTCTCGGCGCCGTCGATGAGGGCGTCGAGCGCGCTGTGATCGTGGCCGGCGGCGGCGAGCTCGCGCCGGGCGGTGATCAGATGCTGGCGTCGGCGCGCCGCCTCGGCCTGCCGGGCGCTGTGCAGGTGGTAGGCGCGGACGGTCTCGGCCACCTCGGCCAGGTAGCGGACCCGGCCGCGCGGGACCACCGTCGCCAGCCCCGAGGAGGCCCTGACTGTCACCGTGGGCAGTGCCCCGGCGGCGAGCGGTAGCCCCCTGGCCGCGAGCAGCCCGGTCAGGTGCTGGTAGAGCGCGGTGACGCCGTCATCGTTGAACCTGGCCGCGCTGGTCCCGAAGACGGGCATGTCCGTCCAGGGGACACCGAACGCCTCCCGGTTGCGCACCAGCTGGCGGGCGACGTCCCGGCGGGCGTCCTCAGCGCCCGGCCGCTCGAACTTGTTGATCGCCACGACGTCCGCGAAGTCGAGCATGTCGATCTTCTCAAGCTGGGAGGCGGCACCGTACTCGGGTGTCATCACGTAAAGGGCGACGTCGACGAGGTCGACGATCCCGGCGTCCCCCTGGCCGATGCCCGGTGTCTCGACGACGACCAGGTCGTAGCCGGCGGACCGGCAGGCGGCGATCACATCGCCGATGTGTTCGGGCAGTTCGCCGCCGGCCCCCCGGGTCGCCAGGGAGCGGAAGAAGATATTGGCCCCGCCGTCGGCGTCACCGAGCACGTTCATCCGGATGCGGTCGCCGAGCAGCGCGCCGCCGCCGCGGCGACGGGTCGGGTCGACCGCGATAACGGCGATACGCAGTTTGTCCTGCTGGTCCACGCGGAAGCGGCGCAGCAGCTCGTCGGTGAGGGAGGACTTCCCGGACCCGCCCGTCCCGGTGATGCCGAGGACGGGAACCTCGGTGCGCGCCGCCGCCCGGAGCTCGGCCGCGAGTTCGGGCGAACGGCCGGCCTGGAGCACGGTGATCGCCCGAGCGAGCGCGGCCTGCTCACCGGCGAGGACCGCGGGCAGCGGCGGGGGCTGTTCGGCCAGATCGACGTCACAGCCGGCGACAATCATATTGATCATTCCGAGGAGGCCGAGGCGCTGCCCGTCCTCGGGCGAGAAGATCCGGGCGACACCGCGGGCATGCAACAGGGCGATCTCCGCGGGGACGATGACGCCCCCTCCCCCGCCGTACACCCGCACGTGGCCGGCGCCGCGCTCACGCAGCCGCTCCACCAGATAGGTGAAGTACTCGATATGTCCACCCTGGTAGGACGACAGCGCCACCCCGCTCGCGTCCTCCTGGACCGCGGCCGTGACGAGCTCGTCGACGCCGCGGTCATGGCCGAGGTGGATCACCTCGACACCCTGGGAGCACAGGAGCCTGCGCATGATGTTGATCGCCGCGTCATGCCCGTCGAACAGCGACGCGGCGGTGACGATGCGCACCGGGTGCTTGGGCACGCGCGGGGCTGACCGGTCGGCTGTGTTCATCCCTGTGACCCCCCGGGCCCCACGGCAGGCTCGCTCCGCCGTCGGTAGTTGGACAACGGATAGTAGGACGTCCACATAGTAGACGTGAAACCGTCTGACCGCACCCACCGAAATCCCGGATCAGTTATTGATCAATCGATCCCATCAGCCAGCACAATCGTCGACAAGCCCCCAGCGGACAGCGGTCACCACGTCGCACGGCTCACCGGTCAGCGCAAGCCATGCCGTCCGGGCGGGCCCGATCCGGCGGGTGATGCTCACGGTGCCGCCCGCGCCGGGCACCAGCCCCATACCGACTTCCGGGAGTCGGAAGACCGCGTCCCGGGCGGCGACCACATGATCGGCAAAAGCGGGCAGCTCGACGCCCGCGCCGACGCACGCCCCATGGACGTGGGCCGTGACCCGGCCGGGAAACCGGACGAGCTCAGCCGCCGCGCCGGCAGCGACCCGGATGACGTGCGCGGTCGCGGGGTCGGGCGCCGTACCGAACTGGCTGAGGTCACCGCCGCTGGAGAAGGCCGGCCCGGCCGCGTCGAGCAGGACCTCGGTGATGTCCCCATCGGACCGTGCCGCCCGCAGCGCGGCGACGAGCGCGTCGCGGGTCGCGGTGTCGTAGGCGTTGCGGACCTCGGGCCGGTTCAGCGTGAGGCGAAGCTGACCGCCGGCCCGGCGTACCCGCACCGGCTCGGCACTGTCGCGGTGGCGCATCGGGCCGCGGCCCGCGAGCCAGGCCGTGAACTCCGGGCCGGCAAGCAGGGTCGAGTACGCCAACGACTCGGCCACCAGCCCGTCCAGCGGAGCGAGCGTCGCGGTCAACCGCAGCAGACCGACGAGAGCGACCGCGGCGAGCGGGTGCGCACGCACCTGGCGGACGAGCCGCGCCAGCGCGTCCGCGAGGTCGTCCACGTCGACCGCGCCGGGTGTCCCCGCTCGCGCACCGGCCTTCGCGATCTCCCCCGTACCGGCCGTGAGCAGGATGTCCGGCGCTCCCACGGCGAGGCCGGTAGGCGGGCAGCCCCCGGCGACCACCCCTACGATGACGATCGGCGGGCGGGCCTGGGCGAGCCGATCCAGCGCCGCGGTCACCACGCCGGCCCGAGCCATTGCCGAACCTGTCGGCAGGTCCGTCGCCGTCAGCGGGGCCATCGCCGGGGCCATCGCCGGGGCCGGGGCCATCGTCAGGTCGACGGCCAGCAGTGGCACACCACCGAGGACGTCGACAAGATCAGCCGGGGACGCCGCATCCACAAGATCAGCTGCTACATCGATCGGCAGCACGCCGACCGGGAACCGGTCGACCGACGGTACCGGTGTGGCAGATGCTGCCTGGGCGACAGGTGGGATCGGCACGGGCAAACGGTAGCGGGTAGCCACCGAGGAACGAACTGAGACGACCTTGCTCCTGGCACCGGTCCAGGCCGACATCACCATGGGAGGCAGGGAGGTGGGATGGTGAGCCTGCCCCTGTCCGGGATGACCGTCCTCACCTCGGATGATCCACCCGCCGGCACGGCGGATGCGGGCGGAGCCCGGGTCGGCTCCCCCGCGCTGGCCGCAGCTGTCGAGCTGTTGCGCGGCCTCGGCGCTGCGGTCCCACGGTTGGGCACAACCGCGGCC